>JAITSR010000089.1 GCA_031287655.1 Clostridiales bacterium | reverse complement strand
ACCCGGAATGGCTGCAAAACGCGTATTACAGCATGTACGCGTATCGGCGCGACTGGGCGAAAGCGGTTGATATGTATAACGAAGGGGATATTTATACATATGACGAAGTGTTTCAGATGATCGACGCGATTAAAGAACAGGATCCCGGAGGCAACGGCCCGGGGAATACGTTCGGAATAACGAGCGAGTCTTGGGCTTTCCCCGGCGTATTTATGCAAATTCTCGGCTATGCACAGAATCGGGACGCCTATGTCAAGGTTGGCGACGGCTATGTGCCGTACTTCACGACGGAACCGTGGCGGCAGGAGGTTAAATTTGTCGCAAACATGTACCGTAATGGCTACATCTGGAAGGATCAGATGACCGTTGGCGGCAGCGAGGGCTTGGATAACTTTAAGGCCGGGCGGTCGTTTATGTTCCTTGGCAGCAATACCCCCTCGTGGTTCGCGGGTCAGTACGCGTCATGGATAGAGTCCGGCTCAATCGGCAGCACGGACGATCTTGCCCCGATGGTCGTCCTGTCGCCTTCGGACGACAAGACGTTCGTTCTGACACAGACAGAGGACTATTGGACCGTGTCGAATTTCAGCAACAGCCTTTCCGACGCCAAATACAACCGCATTTTGGATTTGTGGAATTGGCTCGCGTCGGAAGACGGGCGCGCATACCGCGTCGCGGGGATTCCGGGCGTTGACTATACGCGCGCGTCGGATACGGAAATCAATATCCTCTGGCCAAAGACGGCGTCCGGTTTATGGGATTCTCCATACAAAGACACGGCAAATAACTTTGTGAACCCGCCTGAACTGGTGGTGAGCCCGAATGAGGCTTCGGAGATGTCAGGCTTTGATGCGTTCAAAGACATTTTTGAGTTCATCCAGACCTCGCCCGACTATTTTGTGACGCCGCTGAACTGGGATATGCAAACTTTTAACGGGGAATTGTATAGCCAGTTTGGCTCGTTTAGTTCGGAGGCCGACGAGTTTGTGGAAAATGTATATGCGTCGAGCGACGACATAGACGCGATGATTGACGCGTGGCTCGCCGAAATGGAGCCAAAATGGCGCCCGGTCGCGGATGAGCTGAACGCGAGTTTTGTCCAACCTTGAGTGAAGCCGGAGTATTTAAGGAGGTAATCCGTATGAAAAAGCAATCGGTTCTGCCGCGTTGGCGCGGGTTCAATTTATTGGGTATGTTTGTCATGAGCTCGCCCGGTTTTTTTGAGGAGGAGGATTTTCAGATTGTCAGCGATCTGGGTTTCGATTTTGTCCGGCTGCCGCTGAACTACACGTTCTGGATCAACAATAATGATCCGTTTGACATCAATGAGGAAAAAATCGGGAATGTGGATCAGGCGGTACGCTGGGGCGAAAAATACGGCATCCATGTGAATGTCGCCTTTCACAGGGGGCCGGGTTTTTCTGTCGCAAAAGACAGGGTGGAACCGTTTGACCTGTGGCGGGACGCGGAGGCGTTGGACGCGTTTAAGCTGCATTGGGCGACAATGGCGAAACGGTATAAGGGCATCGACAACAAAAAAGTCAGCTTCGATCTCCTGAACGAGCCCGCCGGTGTCAGCCCGGAGGGACATGCCCATGTTATGCGGGAGACGGTCAAAGCCATCCATGAAGCGGATCCGACACGCCTGATCATACTCGACGGACTCAATTACGGCAATGTGCCGCTGCCGGACCTCGGGGATTTGGCCAAAGACAATGTGGCGCAATCCTGCCGCGCGTATATCCCCGGCGGACTCACGCATTATAAAGCCAACTGGGTCCGCAATAAGGACAACTCGGAACCAAAATGGCCGGGCGGAATCGCAAACGACGGGGTATGGGACCGCGAACGTTTGGAGAAGCATTATGGGGCTTGGGCGGCGTTGGCGGATAATTTCGGCTTCGGCGTTCACTGCGGGGAAGGCGGCTGTTTCAGTTTCACCCCGCACGATGTCGCGTTGTCATGGATGGAGGATGTGCTGGATATTCTGACCGGCTATAATATCGGCTACGCGCTCTGGAACCTGAAAGGCGCGTTCGGCATATTGGATTCGGGCCGTACAGACGTGGCGTATGAGGACTATAAGGGGCATAAGCTGGACAGAAAAATGCTCGACCTGTTAAAGAAATACTAACACCCCGTCAGTTGCGCTGCCACCTCCGACGGAGGGGAATGGCAGCGATCTGACCTGCTACAAGAGTTTTAAAAAGTTCTGAGAAAATAGGAGACGCTCTATGGCGTCTCCTATTTTAGGGAGGGCCTGTTTTTGGCGCAAAACACTCCGATCGCGGGTTCGCCCGCCGTGTTCAACATCGACCAAAGCGGCAAATGGCCGATCCTGCTGACATGTATGCCCGGCCTCGAAGATTTGGTTTCAAGGCAAATCTGTGCCGAATATCCGCAATATACCGTATCAGAAACACGCCGCGGCAAGGTGTTTTTGCGCGTTTGCGCGACGATACGCGATCTGTGCGAAATCCGTTGCGCGGACAACCTCTACTTGCTGCTGCGGGAGTTTGAAGTCGGACGTGTGAAAGAGGATTTGGCGGGCTTGAGCAGGGCGATTTCGGGTACGGATTTTGCCCCGCTTCACGCGCTGCTGCCACGCGGTAAAAAGACGTTTCGCGTCGCGGTAAGCGCCTCCCGGAGCGGCGATCATACCTATTCCCGGTATCAGGCGGCCGAAGCCGCCCTACAGGCGCTGCTGCGGCTTGATAAAACGTTTGCGGCCGGGTCGCCGGACGACAGTGATATCAATTTCAGGCTTGACATTGTCGGGAATCTGGCCAGCTTTTCAATGAAGCTGACCACGGCGTCATTCCGATACAGGGGAGGCGCCCGTATGTTCATGCCGGGCGCCATCAGGCCGTCGATCGCAAATGTGATGGTCTGGCTTTCGCAGCCGAATGACAGCGACATATTTCTGGACCCGTTTTGCGGCTCCGGGACAATCGTGTCGGAGCGCGAACACTACGCGGCCGGAAAAATATTCGCGTCTGATCTCTCGGACGAAGCCGTCGCCGCGACAAAAAACAATGTTTCGCCCCGCGTCGTCGTTACGAAGGCGGACGCCTGCCGCCTCCGTTTTCAAAACGGCGCGATCACAACCATTGTGACCAATCTGCCGTGGGACGTTCAAGTCAGAGCGGGTGAAGGGGCGGAGGCGCTGTACGCCGACTTTTTGAGAAGCGCGCATCGCGTGATGGCGCGCGCTTCAAAGATGATCGTCCTGACGGGCCGGGAGCGCGCATGGGAGGACGCCTGCGTCAGATGTCAGACATCCTTTGCAAAACTTGCGGTGCTCAGCCTTCACGGTCTGCATCCGGCCCTGTACCAAGTGGAGATACCACGTTGACCATCTCTTTTAAAAATCAAGAATGAATTTGTCATAGCGCTCCCGCGGGCGGCGGTTTTTGTCTGCGGTTTTTGGTCAGCCTTGAAAACCGCGGCTATCAGTGATAAGATTAGAAATATTTCGGCCAGCGGGAGGAACTGTTGTCAAGAGTGATCGCGATCGCCAATCAGAAGGGCGGCGTCGGTAAAACGACGACCGCTGTCAATTTGAGCGCCTGCATCGCCCAGACGGGGAAGCGCGTGCTTCTGATGGACGTCGACCCGCAGGGCAACGCGACGAGCGGCCTCGGGCTGGACAAGGACGCGGTACCGAACTCGGTCTACGACGTGCTGATCAACGGCCTTCCAATTTCGGACACGCTCAACGACACGATGCTCGACACGCTGAAGCTGTGCCCCGCGAATATCCAGCTCGCGGGCGCGGAGATCGAGATGGTGCCGCTGCCCGAGCGGGAGCGGCGGCTAAAGAGCGCCCTCTCCGGGCTTCGGGAGCAGTTTGACATCGTGATCATCGACTGCCCGCCGTCGCTGAGCCTCCTGACGCTGAACGCGCTGACCGCGGCGGACTCGGTCATCATGCCGATCCAGTGCGAATACTTTGCGCTCGAGGGCGTGAGCCAGCTCGTCCGGACGGTCGCGCTCGTGCAAAAGAATTTTAACCCGGCGCTCGAGATTGAGGGCGTCGTGCTGACGATGTTCGACGCGCGCACGAACCTTGCGGTGCAGGTCGTCGACGAGATCAAAAAACATTTTAAGGGCATGGTCTACCCGGCGTTTATCCCGCGGAACATCCGGCTTGGGGAGGCCCCGAGCCACGGGCTTCCGATCATCCTTTACGACGCGAAAAGCAAGGGCGCGGAAGCTTATATCGACCTCGCGGACGAGGTGCTCGAGCGGATTTCCGACCGGCGGCAATAGCAATGGACAAAAAAGGGGATTGACACATTGAAAAAGGGGCTTGGCAAAGGTCTGAACGCGTTATTGCCGTCGATTGCGGGCAATGGGGAGCAGCAGGCGGCGGTCGTCGACCTCGAGATTGGCAAAATTGAACCAAATACCGAGCAGCCAAGGAAGCATTTCGACGAGGAGGCCCTCCGGCAGCTCGCCGATTCGATTGCCGCCGTCGGCGTTGTGCAGCCGATCATCGTCACGGACGAGGGCTCATACTATAGAATTGTCGCGGGTGAGAGGCGCTGGCGCGCGTCGCGGCTCGCGGGGCGAAAAACGGTCCCCGCGATCATCCGGAGTTTTTCAAAAGAGCAGTCGATGGAAGTCGCGTTGATCGAGAACCTGCAGCGGCAGGATTTGAACCCGATCGAGGAGGCGCTCGGCTATGAGCGCCTGATGTCGGATTTTGGATACACGCAGGAAAAGCTCGCGCAGGCGGTCGGCAGGAGCCGTCCGGCGATCGCGAACGCGGTCCGGCTGCTTCGGCTCCCGGAGCGCCTGCGGGATTTGACCGCGCGCGGCAAGCTCTCCCCGGGGCACGCGCGCGCGCTGTTGTCCGTCGAGGATCGCGCGCAGAGGGACGCCCTCGCGGACGAGATCATTGAGCGGGAATTGAGCGTGCGCCAGACGGAGCTGCTCGTGAGCGGCGAAGGGGACCTCAGGCACGAGATCGCGGCGGCGGGAACACGGGGCGCGGCGGCAGGCGGCGGGTCGACGGCAGGCGCGGGCGGCGTGGCAAGAGTGGGCACAGGGGCTGCGGCCGACGGCGCGGCGAGAGGCGGCGGATCGACGGGAGGCGCAGCGCGGGGGGCGGCAGGCTCGGAAGGCGCGGCACGAGGGGCGGCAGGCTCGGAAGGCGCGGCGCGAGCGGGCGGCGCTGTCGGCCCGGCTGACGGCGCGTTGGGTTATGGTTCCGGCGCGTATGGTTCCGGCGCGCGGGCCTTCGGCGCGGCGGGTCCGGAAGGCGCGGAGGGCCGCGGCGCTGTGGTCGGCGGGGCCGGGAGCCCCGCGCACGCGGCTGTGTTAAAGCAGCTCGAGGACACGCTCCGCTCGCATTTCAACACGAACGTCGCGCTCACGTCCGCGGCGCGCGGCAAGGGGGGCCGGATCGTGATCGAATATTACGGCGAGGAAGAATTGCAGCGGATTTTGGAGCAGTTCGGGATACCGCCTCTCTAGCCGGACGGCCGACGCTCGCCCGGCGCGCCGAACACGCTTGCCGGTATCCGGCGCGCGGTCCCCGATTGGCGCTCGCACGGCGGGCGGCGCGTCTCTAATACACACACAGGAGTTTCGGTAACGATATGGAAAAACTGTTTGAATATGGACCGGCGTTGTTTGTGATCCTCGCGACCCTGTTTTCATTATTGGTCGTGACGATGATCCTCGTGATCGTTTCGCGCGTCGAGATCTTCCGCATGAAGGAGAACTACGACGCGCTGCTCGAGTACCTCGGGAACGGCGAGTCGCGCGATATTTTGCACGAGCTGACCGCCCTGATCCGCGGCATTGAGCACGACGGCCGCATGAGGGAGAAGGACATCGCGGATATTTTCGGCATCCTGTCGAATTGTATCCAGAAGGTCGCGATCGTCCGGTATAACGCGTTTCACAACGTCGGGAGCGACCTCAGTTTTTCCGTCGCCCTTTTGGACAGTGAGGACGACGGCGTTGTGCTGTCCGGGATCTATGGGCGCGACGCCTCGACGACCTACGCAAAACCGGTGCGGGCGGGCGCTTCCAGCTATGTCCTGACCGAGGAGGAGGAAAACGCGATCCTGCTCGCGCGCCGGGAGTACATCGGCCGCTCCTATTATGGCGGCGGCGGCGCCGGCGCCGGAAGCGCGGATGTCGGAACCGGCGGGAGCGAGCGGACTGCGAGCGACTGCGGCGGCAGCGACAGTGAATGAGAACAATGCGAACATCGGGGATAAAATAAAAATTAAGAGAGCGAGCGCCGCGGCAGGCTGTACCGGTTGTACTGTCACAGCATCGGGGGATTTGAGAACCACATATTGAAATCGCACGAGTTTTTATATCGACTCCGTAAAGACAATATCTTCGGCAAATGCAAGCGCTGCGTGAGCGGCGAATAGATTAACGGAAAGGAAGCGCGGTTATGTGTTGTGAACGAATCGCTCAATACGGCAAACGGCAAAAAGCAGCTCGGTTGATGGCCGTGCTTGTTTGCGTCTGCTTTGTTGCCGCGCTCATACTGTCCTCCGCGTTTATCCTTACTCACGCGAACCACGAACACGATCGTAACGGCGCGGACGGCAGCTGCGCTGCCTGCGCTCATATCAGCGCCGTCGAAAATTTGTTAAAAACTATTTCTGCCGTCACAGTCTTTTCCGTTGTTGCGCTTGGAACGACGTTCGCCGCTCTGTTGATTATGACAGCGGCGAGGATTGAGGTTGCCGATTACTCGCTTGTCGAACTCAAAGTCAGGCTAAATAATTAAATAACCTCCGAACAAGGGAGTATTGCGCCCATTTCAGGGTACGATGTTTCCTTGCCTTTTTGCGTCCAAAATCAAATTCGGAGGTTACATCAATGAAAAAGCATATTTCTGCCGCGCTTGCGGTATTGCTCGCGCTTGCGTTGTTCGCAGGCTGCGCAGTTCATAACAATCCCGGCAGTTCCCCGATAAGCGGCGGCGAGTCCGCAGACGGCGACAAAATCAGTATCGTCGCGACGATTTTCCCGCCCTATGACTTCGCGCGTGAGGTCGCCGGCGACAACGCGGAGCTTAAAATGCTCTTGCCGCCCGCGAGCGAGAGCCACAGCTTTGAGCCCACTCCGCAGGACATCATAACCGTTCAAAACGCGGACGTATTCATCTTCGTCGGCGGCGAGAGCGACGATTGGGTCAACAACGTCCTTGATTCTATGGACACCTCAAAAATGAAAATCGTCACTCTTATGGACTGCGTGGAAGTCGTGGAGGAAGAAATCGTCGAGGGTATGCAGGACGAGGAAGAAGGAACCGAAGCGGAGGACGGCGAAGAAGAAACCGAATATGACGAACACGTTTGGACTTCGCCGCGCAATGCCAAACTGATTGTGCAGAAGTTATCCGATACATTCTGTGCGGTTGACGCGTCGAACGCGGATACCTACAAGACGAATACGGCCGCGTATCTTGCAAAACTTGACGAGTTAGACGGCAAATTCAAAGCCGCGGTTGACGGCGGCGTGAGGAAAACGCTTGTATTCGGCGACCGTTTTCCGTTCCGCTACTTCGCGGACGCGTATGGCTTGGACTACTTCGCGGCGTTCCCCGGTTGTTCCACCGAAACGGAGGCGAGCGCGTCAACGGTTGCGTTCCTCATCGACAAAGTGAAAGCCGAAAATATCCCCGTCGTGTTCCACATCGAGCTGTCGAACGCAAAAATAGCCGATACAATCGCCGAAGCTGCAGGCGCGAAAGCGCTGGAACTCCACGCCGCGCACAACATCAGCAAAGCCGATTTTGAAAGCGGCGTGACGTATCTCGACATTATGACGCGCAACGCGGACGCGTTGAGGGAGGCTTTGGACTAAATGGCTCTTGTCACCTGTCAGAACGCCGCCTTCGGCTATGAGGGCAATACCGCCGTCAGCGGGCTGAATTTCAACGTAAACAGCGGCGATTATCTCTGTATCGTCGGGGAGAACGGCTCCGGCAAGAGCACGCTCATTAAAGGCTTGCTGAAGCTGAAAA
Source organism: Clostridiales bacterium (assembly GCA_031287655.1). Classification (GTDB taxonomy): domain Bacteria; phylum Bacillota; class Clostridia; order WRLR01; family WRLR01; genus JAITSR01. The sequence continues at coordinate 1,508 of JAITSR010000089.1, read as the reverse complement.
AGCCGCAGTCGGGCAGCGTTCTGGCGGGCGACGGTCTGTCGCCCGCCGAAATCGGCTATCTGCCACAGCAAACCGCCGCGCAGAAGGACTTTCCCGCAAGCGCGTATGAGGTCGTGCTGTCAGGCGGAATGGGTGCGAGGGGGATTTTGCCGTTCTACTCGCGCCGCGACAGGGCGGTGGCAGAGGAAAAGCTGCGGTTACTGAACGTAGAGAGCTTGCGTAACCGCTGTTACCGCGAGCTTTCAGGCGGACAGCAGCAGCGCGTATTGCTTGCCCGCGCACTCGTCGCTACGAAAAAACTGTTATTACTCGACGAGCCGACAGCGGGGCTTGACCCGACCGCGACCGCAGACTTTTATGAGCTGGCTGCGAAGCTCAATCGCGGCGGCCTGACCGTTATTATCGTATCGCACGATATATCGTGCGCAGTTAAATACGCAAGCCATATCCTGCATCTGCGGCAAAAACAGATGTTTTTCGGTACGGCTTCGGACTATCTTGCCTCGGATATAGGGAAATCGTTTGTCGGAGGTGAGCGCGATGATTAACACGCTGATTGAAATGTTCAGTTATACGTTTCTCGTCCGCGCCGTTATTGTGGGCTTGCTCGTGTCGCTGTGCGCCGCGCTGCTCGGCGTTAGCCTTGTGCTGAAACGCTATTCGATGATTGGCGACGGACTTTCCCACGTCGGCTTCGGGACGCTTGCGCTCGCGACGGCGATGAACGCCGCGCCGCTGACGGTATCTATCCCGATTGTGGTGCTTGCGGCGTTTTTGCTTCTGCGAATATCCGAAAACAGCAAAATTAAAGGCGACGCGGCAATCGCGCTGATTTCCGCAAGCTCGCTGGCAATCGGCGTAGTCGTAATTTCGCTCACAACCGGAATGAACACGGACGTGTGCAATTATATGTTCGGCAGTATCTTGGCGATGAGCAAGAGCGACGTTACTCTGTCAATCGCGCTCGCCGCCGTGGTGTTGCTGATGTTTGTGTTCTTCTACAACAAAATATTCGCCGTCACCTTTGACGAAAATTTTGCAAAGGCTACGGGTGTGAAAACCGGGCTGTACAATATGATTATCGCGTTCTTGACCGCGATAACGATTGTACTCGGAATGAGAATGATGGGTGCGCTCCTAATTTCGAGCCTTGTCATTTTTCCCGCGCTCACGTCTATGCGCGTGTGCAAAAAGTTCAAGACGGTCACGGTCTGCTCCGCGTTTGTATCGGTGATCTGCCTCTTTATAGGTGTGGTAATCAGCTACGTCTACGCCACGCCGACCGGGGCGAGCGTGGTAATCGTGAACATCGCCGCGTTCCTGCTGTTTTGGACGGCAAATTCAATAATCGGGAGGATAACAAAATGAAGAAAGCAATTATACTTTTCGCCGCGATTCTAATAATCGCGCTGTCGGGTTGTTCAGCGAAAGCCCCTGTAAATCAGACCGTTAAGAACGGCAACGGCACTCCGGCGCTGAATGTCGTTTTGAGCGCGCCCACGCCGGCA
>JAITSR010000014.1 GCA_031287655.1 Clostridiales bacterium | reverse complement strand
CCGGAGGCAGTTCGCCACCACCCCACGGGCTGTCCCATGTCGGCGTGAGCTTTGTGCCTTCGATCTCGAACCGCACGTTGTAGAGGTCGATTTCGGACACGTTCACGAGCGAGAACGACACGTTGTACGGATGGCCTTTGAACGCCTTTTCGTCCGCCGTGACATACAATTTGAGCGCGTCGCCCGCCCAAACGCGGAACGGTTCTTGCGTGACAAATTTTTTCTGAATCTCGACGCCGTCGAACCAAAAACCGCTGACATCTGCGGAGAGCGTATACTCGCCCGCCGCATCGCCCCGAATGATCCACGACGCGCTGGCTTTGCCGCCGCCGCCCGCTATTGCGCCCATTTCAAAACGGGCGTTCTGCGGCGTCGGGAGCGGGGCCAGCGAAAGCCCTTCCGGCACGTCGAGCAAAGCGTTGAGGTCCGCGATGTCGCAGCCCTCGGGCGCGAAATTCACGATGTCCAAATCCACTTGGAAAAATTCTTTCAGCCACGAGGCGTTGCCGTATATCGTGAGGAACACGACCGTCGGCGGCGCGCTCGGATTACCGCTTGGAATATAGCCCTGTACGCCCCATCCGGTACCGCCGCCGCTCCAAGCCCACGCGCCGCCAACACCGCCTCCGCCGCCTCCGACGATGGTTCCGGTGTGATTTACATAATATGGAACGACGAACGTCTTTTCAGACTCCGTAAACTCGAATACCAGTTCAAACTTCCAAAGGAATTGGTTTTCAGGGTCGGTGACATCAATGCCCGCCGCGATGATTTCGTCATAGTCCATGCGCTTTACGGAGAGCACGCCGCCGATGTAGTCGTTCCGGTTCATCGCGAGCGGCACGGCCAAATGCGTCTCGCCGTCGGCGTTGACGGACTTGTTTGTCACTTCGTATCCGCCCGCAAAGGCTGTGACCTCCTTATTGCCGCCGTTATTCACGACGATAAAAGCCTTGCCGTCGCCGTCCGCGACGACCGGCTCTAACGCGGCCTCGTCCTCGGCGACGACGACCGTCGCGTTCGGCAGCGCCTGCTGTACCCCGGACGCGTCCCGGCCCGTCACGGTGATCTCGAGCACCGTCCTCTCGCCTTCGTCATAGACCGTCACGGAAAGCGCGGTCGTGCCCGTGTTTCCCTGAATATCCGTCACGGACAGCGTGACGGTGTACCGGCCCGGGGCCGCGTAAACATGCTTTGCAACGACATCCGACTGCGGCGCGCTGCCGTCGCCGAAATCCCATGAGAACGAGGCGATCCGGTCGTTATCCGTAGACGCCGCCGCGGAAAGCAAAATCGGAGTCCCCGCGACGCTTTCGTTTTGCCCTGTGATAGCCGCTATGGGCAGCTCATGGTCATTCTTTTGCGCCTCAGTCTGGCAAACCTCCGAAACGCCTTCGTTGCCGGCGGCGTCTGTCGCCGTGACCTTGAACCAGTAGTCGCCCGGCATGATCCCTGTCGCGACATACTGCGTCGCTGTTTTTGCGAGCTGCGCCACCGGGCTGAAAGGTCCAGATTCCGACGTCGCCATGTACACGCGGAAGTACGAAATGTCGTCCTCTCCCGGCAGCGCCGTCCAGCTGACGCCGGCCGCAAGCCCGGATTCCGGCGAAAGCGGCAAAAGCGACAGCGCCTGCGGCGGCGTGTTATCCAGCGTATAGCTGAACAGGTAATCATTCGAGAGGTTGCCTGTAGCGTCCGCAACAACGAGCTTCAACGATACGGCGCCTTCCGGCAGTTCGTCGCTCCACGCTGCAAAAGAAACGAGCTCGCTCGGCTGTGTCAGCGTTTTTGTTTCAACCTCGCGCCACGCCGCGGCTCCGGCGCCGCCGTCGGATACATACAGCGTGACCGATTGGAGCTGGACATCGTCCACGATGCTGGCGGTTATCGTCGTTCCGCTCTTTAAGCGCGCCGCATTTGTGGGATACATCGAATACACATAGGGTTTTTCCGTGTCCGAGAGCGGCGCCGCGGACAGTATCGCCGTCGGCTCGCTTTCGTTGCCGGCTTTGTCTGCCGCGACGGCATAATAGCGATAGGTCAGCCCCTGCCGCACGCCTTTGTCGTAATAGCCGAGCACGGAGCCGGTTTCATACAGGCGCGCGAACACCGCGCCCGCGCCGGGTTCCGTCTCGCCTTCGGCGGGCGAGGCCTTGTAGAGAATGAATTTGTCAAAACTCGGGTCCGACGCGGGCGCCTGCCACGAGGCGTAAATGTACGGGGCCGCCGCCGTCAGCTTGAATCCCGCGGGCGGCGCGGGCGGCGTGTGGTCGATCATGTATGTCTGCACCGGCGTGCCGTCGCTGACGCGCCCGACGACGTCATAGGCGGTTGCGCGGACGTAGATCACGCGCTCGTCGAGCCCGGTCGTGTCCAACTCGAACTCCGTGGACGCGGCTCCGCCCGTCAGCGGCTGCCTGTCTCCGACGTCGACGAACCCTTGTGTGCGGTCATACGAATACTGCAAGCCGACGCTGGCCAACCCAACGCTGTCGGCGGACTGCACCGTGAAGCGCGCGAGACGACCGATGTACGCGCCGTTCGCGGGGGAGATCAGCGTGATGCGCGGCCGCGTGCTCTTGGACACAAACGAGGCCGATTCGCTCGGCTCGCTTCGGTTTCCGGCCCGGTCGACCGCGACGGCGCGCAG
>JAITSR010000331.1 GCA_031287655.1 Clostridiales bacterium | reverse complement strand
TTTTTGTGTGGACCGGAAGCCCGGTCGGATATTGAGCCGGAAACCCGGTCAGATGTAGAATCGGAAGCCCGGCAGGGAGCCGGGACAGGGTCGTCGCATGACGGTATTTGAGAATGGGGCAGCCGCCGCGAACGGCGTTGCCGCGGCGGTCGGTCTTGGCAACTTTGACGGGCTGCATTTGGGGCATATCTCGTTGATTTACGCGCTTACGCGCCGCGCCGCCGAAGCGGGGCTGCCCGCGCTGATCTATACGTTTGCGTCACATCCGCAAAATGTGCTCGCGGGGAGCGGCGCTGTCAGGCTCCTGACGGATAACGCAAAAAAGCGCGCTCTGGTCGCGCAAACGGCGGTGGACGGCCTGTATTTTGAACATTTCGACCGGGACTACGCGGATATGCCGCCGGAGGTCTTTGCGCGCCGGGTTCTGGCGGGAAAACTGAACGCGCGTCTCGTCGCGGTCGGGGGCAATTACAGGTTTGGGCGTCAAAACGCCGGGACGGTCGGCGACTTGAAGCGCTTTGGGCAAAAGTACGGCTTTGCCGTCGCGGAGATATCGCCGTATGAGGTCGGCGGGACGGCGGTCAGCAGCTCCCGAATCCGCGATTTGCTGGACGCGGGCAGGGTGGAGGAAGCCCCGGCGCTTTTGGGCAGATTGTTCTCGGTGAGAGGGACGGTTCACGCGGGTCTGCGCCTCGGCCGCACGATCGGTTTTCCGACCGCAAATATGCTGCCGGAGGCGGGGCGGATGGTTCCAGGCGCGGGCGTCTATATCACGTCCACGCATGTCGGCGGGGCGCTGTGCCGCGGTCTGACGAGCGTCGGCAGCAATCCGACGGTAGGCGTGCGCAGCGACGACATCACCGAGACCTTCCTGTTGGATTTTTCGGACGAGATATACGGCGAGACGATTGAGGTTTTTTTTCACAAAAGGATTCGCGGCATCCGAAAATTTCCGGACCTTAACGCGCTCAAAGCGCAAATCGGCCTCGACGCCGACGCGGCGCGGCACTACTTTCGTGAATTGTGAATTGCGTCTTGTGCATTGTGAATTGCGAATTACGTCTTGTGTCTCGTGAATTGTGAATTATGAATTGCGCGTTCCGAATTGTAAATTGTGAATTGATAAGAAAGGGTGACATAAGCGTTGGAACTCGAATTTGTTGAATTTCCCGGTTTGGGGCTGAAGATTCCCGTGAGCCGGACGGCGTTTCGTCTCTTTGGGCAGGATGTCTATACATACGCCGTCATCATTGCGTTCGCGATCGCGCTGATGATTTTTTTGGGGCTTCGCCAATCGGAACGCTACGGCATCCGGCAGGATATGATCATCGACATGATGATCTTCGCGCTGCCGTCCTCGATTGTGTGCGCCCGGCTCTATTATGTGATCTTTTCGTGGGACAGCTACCGCGGCGATCTTCTCGCGATCATCAATATCCGCAACGGCGGGCTCGCGATTTACGGCGCGGTGATCGGCGCTTTTTTGGCCGTATTCATCTTTTCCCGCGTCCGAAAAATCAGCCCTTTTATCATCCTCGATTTCGGCGTCCCATACCTCCTGCTCGCGCAGGGGATCGGGCGATGGGGCAACTTTGTGAATCAGGAGGCGTTTGGGACAAACACGACGCTGCCTTGGGGCATGACGAGCAGCCAGATCGTCAGCTACCTCGCGAACCGCGCGGAGGGGCTCGCGGCGGCCGGAATCATCGTCGACCCGGCGATGCCCGTCCACCCGACGTTTCTCTATGAATCCCTGTGGAATGTCCTGATCGCGGTCGTCCTGTTTCAGATTCGCAGGCATAAGAAGTTCAACGGCGAGGTGCTTTTTTGCTATCTGATCGGCTATGGCGCGGGCAGGGCGTTTATTGAGGGGCTGCGCACAGACAGTCTGATGCTCGGCAGCTTCCGCGTATCGCAGCTGCTGTCGATTCTGCTCGTCGTGCTGTGCGCCGCGCTGTTCCTCGTGTTCCGGAAGGTCTCGCCGCCCTACCAAGTGGCGCCGATCCTCGCCGACGGCGAGCCTGTCGGGGATGCGGACGACGATGTGGACGTTGCTGATGAGGCTGACACAGATGCCGATGTGGATGTTGCTGATGAGGCCGCCACTGAGGGAGATGTTGACATCAGCGGTGAAGCTGCCGCTGCCGACACTGAGGAAGCTGTTGACGTGGATAGCGCCACAGATGAGGCCGACACAGATGCCGATGTGGACGCCGATGACGCAGTGGACGTTCCCGACGGTGAAGCTGTTGACGCTCCCGAGGTCCTAAAACCATGAACTGGCCGGGCGATACGAATCCTGTCGTCAATCGGATCAAGCGAATCTCGACGGCGAAGCAGTTTGACGTGTTGCTGTTCGCGGCGGTGCTCACGCTCACGGCGGTCGGCTACTATTTTCTCTATATCGTGCGCCCGACCTTCAACGGGACCGACGGGCTTACCGACGCGAGTATGCGGCGGCAGCTTCTCGCGATCATCATTGGCATCGTCGGAGCGTTGTTCCTGTCCAGCATAGATTACCAATACTATCAGGTGCCAAGTTATATCGGCTACATCGGCAGCGCGTTCCTGCTGCTCGTGACGGCGCTGATCGGGGCCGGCGGGCAGAGCACGGGCACGCGCGGCTGGATTCAGATGCTCGGCGTCAGCGGCGCGAACTTTCAGCCGTCAGAGATCGCGAAGATCACTTTTGTCGTCGTGAGCGCGTCCTTCCTCGAGCGGATTGTGCAGCGCCGCGCGGCCAAGGCCGACTATGTCAAGCTCGCGTTTTACGCCGCGCTGCCGGTCGGTTTGGTGTTGCTGCAAAAGGACACCGGGACTGCGACGGTGTTTTTGTTTATGTTCTTTACGATGCTCTTTGTGAGCGGGCTTAAATACCGCTATATCTTTTCGATGATCGGCGCGGCGCTCGTCTCACTGCCGCTGCTCTGGGTATTTGTGCTCAAGGATTATCAGAAAATGCGGATCGTGAGTTTTTTGAACCCGGAGCTCGACATAACGAACACCGGCTATCAGGCAAACCTCGCGCGGTCGGCGATCGGCGCGGGCGAGCTGTTCGGCAGGCAGCTTGAGGACGCGGGGGCTTCGCGCTTTTCGGTTGTGCCGACCCGGCACACGGACTTTATTTTTACGGTCGTCGCGGAGAAGGTCGGTTTTGTCGGCTGCGTTCTGTTCATACTGTTGTTCGTCTTAATCCTGCTGCGCTGCTACTACGTCGCCGCAAGCGCGCGCGACCGCTATGGTTCATTTATGGTCACGGGGCTCGCGAGTATGCTGGCGTTCCACTTTATCGAGAACATCAGCATGTGCATCGGGCTGATGCCGATCACGGGGATTCCGCTCCCTTTTGTCAGTTATGGCGGCACGTCAATGATTACGAATTACATCGCGATCGGGATCATTCTAAGTGTCTCGATCACGCGCGAAAAGACGGAGCCCCGGCGCGGCGATCCAGACGGCGTCCTCACGGTCACAAAGGTGCGCCGTCTCGCCCCTCGAAACTAAGTATATCCGACTGCAATACCGCGCAGATTTTTTCTTCGGGCAACTGAGTGATGGCTGCAATTTCCGCGTGGCTTATATTTTTGCGATGGAGGTTCCATATGGTTGCATACAGCAGATCATTCGTATCATCTGCGCGGCGGCGTTCCTCATCCGCGCGGTGACGTTCTTCATCCGCGCGGTGACGTTCTTCATCCGCGCGGCGGCGTTATTCTTCAATACGCTTTTACATCCAGTAACTGCTTTGTTCTTGAAAATATAGATCGGCTTTCCGCTTTTCATACTCAAAACGCGTCTCCGGATCAGTGCTAATCAGTGACAATGCTTTCACGGCCATGCCTATCTCCTCCTCCTCAAAAA
>JAITSR010000262.1 GCA_031287655.1 Clostridiales bacterium | reverse complement strand
CGCCGCGTTCCAGCTGGTGACGTTGCTCCGCAACGTCTGACCTGTTACTATTCAGCGGTTAACGTGTTCACAATTTATTACAAATCCATTGTCTGGTCGGCGACTAAAAGATCGCGCACGATGCCGATGTAATACAGCGAGCCGAACGCGCATACGACCGCCCCGTCCTCCGCGGCCGCCGACGGTGTTTTCGGCGACTCCGACGCCGTTGAGCCCGGCGATTCCGACGCGAGGGCGATCGCCCGCTCCGTGGCCTCCGCGATCGAGTCGCACGCCCATATCCGCTCCGGCGCGGGACCGCGATCCGTGGCGCCGTCGCAGCCGTCGGTCTCGTCTCCCGAGGCGCCGCGGCCGTCGGCGCGCCCACCTCCTGCCCACTCCCGCAAAATGTTCGCGAGCTCCCCGGCGGCGAGCGCCCTGCCGCTCTCCGGCGTGACCGTAAATACCGCGGACGCGGCCGGGATCACGGCTTCGATAATGCCGCGGTAGTCCTTGTCCTTTAACACGCCGAAGATGAAGATTTTTTTCCTGCCCGGAAAATACTTGTCGAGCGCGGCGCGGAGCGCTCTTGCGCACTGCGGGTTGTGCGCGGCGTCGATCAGCGCGGCCGGTTTTTCGCGCAGCAGCTCCATTCTGCCGGGCCAGCGCGCGTCCCGCAGTCCGCGCCGCAGGGCTTCGTCCGAAACGTGGATTCCGCCGCGCGCGTCCCGGTTTATTACCTCGACGGCCTCGACGGCAAGCGCCGCGTTCCTGATCTGATAGTCGCCGAGCAGCGCGATTTTTAACCCCTTGTGCCGCCCGTAGTCAAAGGTTTGCCCGCGCAGTCCGAACGACGTGCCGCGCAGCGTCGAAAAGTCGCAGACATGGAGCCTCGCACCGACTTTTTGCGCGGCCGTCTCAAAGACCTCCCGCACGGAATCCGGTTGCGGGTAGAGCACGGTCTCGCAGCCGGGCTTGATGATCCCCGCCTTTTCAAACGCGATCTTTTCGAGCGTGTCGCCCAGCTGCGCGACGTGGTCAAAGTCGATCGTCGCAATAACGGCGGCGAGCGGGGCTTTGATCACATTCGTCGAGTCGAGCCGGCCGCCGAGGCCGACCTCCAGCGCCACGACGTCGCAGCCCTCCTGTGCGTAATACAAAAACGCGATCGCGGTCACGACCTCAAACTCCGTCGGATGCTGATGCCCCGCCGCGACGAGCCCCGCGATCGCGCTTCGCACCGTCCCCGCGAGCGATGCGAGCCGAGCCTCCGGGATTTCCCGCCCGTCGACCCGAATCCGCTCCGTGAAACGCTGTAAATAGGGGGATGTGTACAGGCCGGTCCGATAGCCCGCCGCACGCATCACGCTCGAGAGGTACGCCGCCGTCGAACCCTTGCCGTTCGTTCCCGCGATGTGTATGAAGCGCAGCCTGTCCTGCGGGTCGCCGAGCGCCCGCATAAGCCGCGTGATGTTTTCGAGCCCGAGTTTTTTTCCAAAACGGCCGATGCCGTGGATATATTCCAACGCCTCCGCGTAATTCATATTTATGACCATTCCTTCCAATATCTACTATATCCATATCTAATCCAAGCATTCTCATTCTATCATGGCGGCGCGGGCGAGGCAAACACACAACATACTCTCGTGACCATTACGTTTGTTTGTTCATTTTGTTTAACTTACATTTGTTCGTGGTAAGTAAGGTAATATTACACCTCGCAGGTTATATGTCATACGATTTTATCAGCGGAGGGACAACATATGTCGATGCGTGCAAAGGCGGCTCTGATCGTAGTCTCGATCGTATTCGTGATCATTGCGGCAAGTTTAATATCAAGCGTTGTTTTTACACAGCAGAGCCTTTTGAAAGCGATGGAAAACGAGCTCATGCTTGCGCGCGACATTGTTGACGACTTGGTAACGAAGCAGATCAACCTGCTCGAGGCCGACGTTCGCACCGTCGCGGACAGATTTCAAGGCGCGGGCACAAGGGAGGAACTCGAGCGGTTAATGGCCGAACAGACCACGGAATTTCCTGAATTTCTCGCGTATACGGTCTTTTCCCGAAACGGCGTCGAGGCCACATACGGCAGGCTGGCCACAGAGCCCGAGCTGCTCGGCAGCAGCAAGTACATTGCGGGCGCCTTTAACGGGGCCACAATTATCTCGACGACGCGCAAAAGCCACGCGACGGGCGAGCTCGTGATGCACATCTGCGCCCCGATGTCCGAAAACCGGGTGCTGTCCGTCACGATCCCCGGCATGACGTTCAGCAAGCTGCTGGATAAATACCGGCTCTGGGAGACCGGCAACGTCTTTATGATCGACGAGGAAGGCGTCATGATTGCGAACTTCCGTGAATACCTTGTGCAGGATCAGGTGAACTATCTGCTGATCGGGCTCGCGGACGAGGAATATGCGTCGGCCGGCTCTTTTTTCCGGCGGATGACACTGGAGCCCGAAGGCGTAGGCCGGTACACTTATAACGGCGTCGAGCGCTTCTGCTCCTTTGAACGCGTTTCGGGTTCGTTGGCGGGCTGGTCGGTCGGCATCGCCGCGCCGCTGAATGAGAGCCCCTCGTCGCAAGTTCAGGACGGCCTTATCGCTTCCGCGGTGCTGCTGCTGCTGGTCGGCATCACTGTCGCGGTTTATACGTCAAAACTCGTCGCCGAGCCCTATTACCGGATCGAGCAGCAAAAACTCCACCTCGAGGAGTTGAACGAAGTCGCCGAGGCCGCGTCGGAAGCCAAGTCCAACTTCCTTGCGAACATGAGCCATGAAATGCGCACGCCGCTCAACGCGATCATCGGCCTTTCGGACCTGACGCTCGGCGACGACGATCCGCTGCCGGAATCGGCGCGCGAGAACCTCGAAAAAATCTATTCATCC
>JAITSR010000254.1 GCA_031287655.1 Clostridiales bacterium | reverse complement strand
CCTTCGGCGGCTGCTTCGCAGCCTGAGCACCCTCCTTACTGCGGACAAGGGGCGATCCAGAAACCTGCGGGAAACATCAATTCCCCACCGGGGAATCGATGCCCCTTGTCAATCCCCGGTAAGTGTAATCTTGCCAATGATAATTTTACACTTACTCACCGCGAGCCCGTGATCGGCGTTTTATCAGTACCTTGACTCTATGAAGGAAAGTGCGTTAGAATCAGCATAATAAATAGGTTTCGGGACTAAATTCGCCGTTCACATTTTATAAGCCGGGAGGGTCTTATGCTGCGGGATTTGCTGTCGCCATACAAGGATAAAATTGACGGACACACGGAGCTGCGGGCGCAGCGCAATATAAACCGCGCGGTCGCCCTCGTCGCGGGCAATGTGACGCAGAACGTCTCCTCGGAGGTGACGGGCCTGTCCGCGCGCGTATATCAAGGCGGCTACTGGGGCTTTGCGTCGGCCGCCGGGAACGCGGGGGACACCGCAAACGGGGACGCGGAGGGCGCAGGGGACGCCGCCGATACGCGCGCCATTGAGGACGTCCTCGGCGCGGCGCGGCGCAACGCCGCGTTCCTCAACGAAAAGCTCGGGCCACAAAAACCCGCGCTCACGCCGCTGCCACGCACGCGGCATTTTGCGGAGCTGCGGGTGCCCGCAGCGCGGCGGGGGGAGATGCTCGACTTTGCCCGCGCGATCGACGCCTACATCGCCAAAAAATATCCGGGGCTCGCGGCCCGCAGGCTCGGGGTCAGCGGCGACTCGATTGAAAAACTCATAGTGACGAGCGACGGCGCGGACGCCCGCTCCCTCGTCCCGCGCGTGTATGTGCGCTGTATGCTGTGCGCGGAGGCGGACGACGGCTCGATCGTCGAATATTCGGACAACCTCGGCGGCGGCCCGGGCTTCTTCGGGGATGTGTTCGGCGCGCCGGAAGCGCTGTTTGACAAGGTCGACGCGCTCTATGAGACGCTGATGAAAAAACGCGAAGGCGTGTACGCGGACGCGGGCCTGCGCGACGTGATCCTCGACTCCAAGCTCGCCGGGATGCTCGCTCACGAGGCGATCGGGCATACGACGGAGGCCGACCTCGTCCTCGGCGGCAGCGTCGCGGGGCCGAATCTCGGCAAGGAGGTCGCAAGCCCGCTCGTGACGCTCGTCGACTTCGCGAATACCGCGCTCGGGTCGCCGACGCCGCAGCCGATCTATGTCGACGACGAGGGGACCGTCGCGCGCGACGTGAGGCTGATCGAGGGCGGCGTCCTCAAGGCGTTTATGCACAACCGGGAGACCGCGCGGCACTTCGGGCACGAGCCGACCGGCAACGCGCGCGCCTATCTGTTTTCGGACGAACCGCTCGTGCGGATGCGCAACACCGCGATCCTGCCCGGAAAGGACAAGCTCGAGGACATGATCGCCTCGATCGACGACGGCTACTATCTCACGCAGACGGGCAACGGGCAGGCGGATCTGACGAGCGAGTTTATGTTCAGCGTGAACATGGGTTTTGAAATCAAGAAGGGCAAGCTCGCGCGCGCGCTCCGGGACACGACGATCTCCGGCGTCGCGTTTGACTTGCTCAAGACCGTGACGATGCTGTCCGGCGAGCTGACATGGGCGTCAAGCGGCATGTGCGGCAAAAAGCAGCCGATCCCCGTCGGGATGGGCGGACCCGCGGTAAAATGCCGCGTGAACATCGGCGGGCGTTGACAAAGCGGAGCGACTATATGGAGGCGAGCGACATGGCGCAACAATCGAATCAAATGAAAAACGTCGGCGCGGCGCGGACCGGCGCGGTCTTTAGCGACGTAAAACAGGAGCTCGGCGGGATCGCCGAATACGCGCTCGAAAAACTGCGGGCGGCGGGGGCGGACGGCGCGGAGCTCGGCATCTCGCGCGGGCGCACCGACGAGATGAACGTGGACGGGGGCAAGTTCTCGCTGCTCCGCACGACGTTCAACTCTGCGCTCAGCATACGCGCGCTCGTCGGCGGGCGCAAGGGGTCCGCGGTCACGAACAGCCTCGAGCGGGGTGAGATCGACCGGGCGGCGGCCGAGGCCGTCGGCGCCGCGAAGACCTCCGAGCCGGACGACGCGGAGTACGTCGCGGAATCCATCGGCGAGCGCGAATTTGTGCTCGGCGCGGGGGCCTGCGACCTCGACCTCGTCTACGAGCGCGTGCGCGAGTTTCTGGATCAAAGCGCGGAGCGCTTTCCAAAGATTGAAATCTCTCAGATGATTACGCGGTATACCGCGTCCGACTCGCTCTACGCGAACTCCAACGGCTCGCGCGCCTACACGCGGGCCGCCCACTACGGCAACAGCGGAATGCTCTGCGCCCGCGACGGCGACAAGGTCTCCTCGTTTAACGGTTTTGGCTACGGCGCGGAGGATTTTCGCACACCGATCCTTGCGCGGGGCGAGATGTACCGGGTGCTCGCGGAGACGGAACGCCAGATCGACACCGTGCCTGTCAGCGGGAAATTCGTCGGGAGGCTGCTCGTTTCGCCGGACTGCCTGCGGGACTTTTTGTTCTCCGTCCTCGGCGCTTGCGTATATGACGCCGCGCTGATCGCGGGCAGCAGTCCGTGGAAGTCCAAGCTCGGCGAGGCCGTCGCGGACAGCCGCGTACACCTCGCGCTCGACCCGCTCGACGGCAGGGTCGTCTGCGGCGCGCGCGTGACGGGCGACGGACATCTTACCGAGCGGCAGGAGCTGGTCCGGAGCGGCGTGCTCACGGGCTTTGCGCTCTCACAGTATGGCGCAAAAAAGACGGGCCGCCCGCGCGCGGGGAACGTCTCGGGCAACCTGATTGTCGGCGCCGGGACGCGGAGCTTTGAGGAACTGGTCGCGGCGACCGGGGACGGCCTTTTGATCAACCGCTTTTCGGGCGGCAGCCCCGCGCTCTCGGGCGAGTTTTCGGGCGTCGCGAAGAACAGCTTTTTGATCCGGGGCGGGGAGGTCGCCCACGCGGTCAGCGAGACGATGGTTTCGGGCAACTTGCTTGACATGCTGCAAAACGTCGTCGAAATCGGCGGCGAGGCCGTCGCGGACGGGGGCGGGGCCGCGCCGTGGATCGTGTTCGACTGTGTGACGATCTCCGGCAAATAGAAAGCGAAAGCGCTTTTCGAGCTATTCTCACTCCCTGAAAAAACGGCGTGAGTGAGGAAGGCAAAGAGGCAAAAGAGTAGCCTCATAAGGCAAATCAGCATTTTTGAAGTAAAGCGGCATTTTCGAAGTGAGGGATAAAAGCGCATGGCTCATCTTGAGGATTTAACCGTAGGAGCAAATGTCACAGGGCTTGCGGACAGGTCGCCTGTTAGCGTCGTCGCCGTGAAGTGGTACGGCAACGCCGTGCTTGAAGTCACGTTCAAAAACGCCGGCGGGCAGCTTGCCAGCCAGCTTTTATATAGAGAAGATGAGGAAAGGCTTTCCGTCGTGGACGGCAGCCTCCCTTGGAGTTTTGACGCAGACGCTGACCTGCTTCGTCTTACGTCAGAGGCATACCGCATCAACCTCGCCCAC
>JAITSR010000245.1 GCA_031287655.1 Clostridiales bacterium | reverse complement strand
TTGGTTTTTCCATTGCAATGGGAAATGCCGTGCCGTCTTTACAGCGGATCGCTACCCATATCACTCGTTCCAATGATGACGATGGGATTGTTTATGCTCTGCAAAATATTATTCATGTGTTATAAATACGCTTAATAAGGATTGGCTTGGGGGCATGACGACGGCGGCGACCTGTCGTACTAAAAAAGCGGATTCTGAGGACGCCGTCCGCGCCCTTTAAGGCTTCGACGCGATCTTTGGTCGCCGTGTCCCTCGCCGGATATTTGCCGAGTTCGACGATTTTGTCGACGGCGGCTTTCGCGAGCGCGAGATTATCGTCGTCCACATCGACCAACGCGATGTTGGCATCCGCCAACGCCGGGAACGTCAGGATGTCGCGGCAGAGGTTCCGTGTGAATACTTGGCTCCCGGCTCCGATAAATACGATTTTTTTAGGCATATGCCCTCCCCTTCCTTATTCGATACCTGTTCAAAGATACCCACATTCAGTGTCGTCATTGTCTCGCCCGGCGCGGCCGCCTTCTCCCATCCGCCGTCCGCCAAGCCTACGATACGGCAAGTTTTTCAAGATATTGCCGCGTCCACTCCGCTTCCAGCGCCGCAATCCCTTTGCGCTCGTATTCCGCAAGAAGGCTGTCCACCATGCCTTGGATATTGGACTCGTCCGGTTCCATCACAATCTTTGTCAACTGGGATACGATGTTCGCCTGAATATCGGCCAACAGCACGCCGGAATCGGTCAGCGGGTCGATGATCGTGATCGTTTGAATTGTCCCGTCAAACGCGAATTTCTGCGCGATAATCCGATCCTGCTGACGCTTTTCCGACTCCTGTGTCCGCTCCCAATTATACTTCTGGTTATTCATGAAGTCAAAAATCCGAACACCGTCGGACGCCGCGAATCCGTCCCAATCCGCGAGCTTCTTTTCATAGGCTTCCGGATACAGCTTGGGTTCGCCGTTCACAAACTCCATCGTGCGGCCTTCAATCCCATAAAAGTTCAATATCTCGCCCTCGGCGCTCGTGAAGTAGTTGATAAAGCGCATCGCGGCCTCCGGATTTTTGCAGTTCTTCGTGATCATCGTTCCCGACGTCCCCGACAGATGGACACGTCCGTAATACTGCTGCTTGCCGGGGTTGCCCGCGGGCGCGTCGATCGCTCTGAAATACATCTCCGGATCGCGCTGCGACATGGAGGTGTTGCACTACGGAACGCAGGCCCTGTTTTCGGCAAATGTTTTAAACTATGCGCTCAGCCTGCTTGTAATGGAACTTATGCAGGAGCTGATGGACGCAAAAAGCGCGTCAAACGAAGGCGTCAAGGCAAACCGGCTGATGTACGAGATCATGGAGTACGTCCGATTGAACAGCGGCATCGGTCTCACGGTACAGGAAGTCGCCCGCCAGTTTTGCTATAATCCCGATTATCTGTCCACGACATTTCGGCGCGTGACAGGAGAGCCCCTGTTGAGCTATATCCACAAAATGCAGATCGCATCCGCGAAACGGCTGCTGCTGGAATCGTCTCTGCAGGTCCGGCAAATTGCTTTTAGCGTCGGCTTCCGGGACGAAAAGCACTTCATGAAGATATTCAAGGAGTATGAAAAACTAACACCTTCTCAATACCGCAACGCGTTCGCGAAGGTCAGCCTGTCAAATAAGTAAACACTCGGCGCGCAAATGTACCGGCGCGCGGGGGCACCAATGTGTGGGCATCAACACGCGGCGCGCAAACCAGCGGCGCGCAAACGTATTAACACGCGGCGCGCCGCCGGCCTATTGCAGGCGCTCGATCAGCGCGCCGAGGTCGTCGAGCTGCCGCACAAGCTCCCCATATTTTTCGTTCAGCTCGGCGAGCGCCGCGGCGCGTTCCTCGTCGGTCGGCGGCTCGCCGGACGCCGCTGCGTTCTCGCCAACGCTTGTACCCGCCCCAGCGCCGCTATCGCTCTCGCCCGCCGACCCCGCGCCCGCGCCTTCGGAAGCCGCGGCGGCCGCACCCGTCTCCTCGCCGCCCGCCTCCTTGAACAGATCGGCGAGCGCGCTTTCCAGATCGATGCCGATGCCGTAAATGAACTCGTCGCCGTCCTGATAGCCGACGACGATCTCGCGCACCTCCGGGATCGACGACGTCCCCGCCGCCCGGATGTACACGGGCTCGACGTAGAGTACGGAGTCCTCGATCGGGATCACGAGCAGGTTGCCCTTATAGACGTCCGAGCCGCTCTGTCCCCACAGCGTCATGTCGGACGAAATTTTGTCGATCTGGTTGATCTTCACCTCGACCTGATACGGCCCGAACACATTCGTGTTCTTGGGGAACTCAAAGATGATCGTCTCGCCGTAGTGCTCGTAGCTGTTGCGGACCGCGAGCCATGAGACCATGTTGTTCTTGTTTTCGCCGGACGGCGTGAACGGCAGCATCAGAATCAGCTCTTCCTTTTCGCCGACTCCCTCCGGCAGCATCAGCAGATTGTAGTAAGGCTCCATGTTTTCCGTCTCGTCCGATTTTAGCTCGCGCTGCTTTTTTGCGATCGCCCACAGGTCCTGCTGGCTGTAAAACGTCGCGGACTCCGACTCCGGCAGATGGTAGCGCCGCAGGACGTCCGCCTGAATGTTGAACAGCGCCTCGGGAAAGCGGTTGTGCTTTTGCAGGCTCTCGGGCAGCGGCTCGTCGCGGAACACGCCCGGGTAGATCTTGCTGTAGGTGCGGATAATCGGGTCGTCGCGGTCGATCAGGTAGTAATCCGTTGTGCCGTTATACGCGTCGACGACGATCTTTACGGAGTTGCGGATGTAGTTCACGCCGTTCGTCTTCTGCGCGTAGGGGTACTGGTCGGAGTAGGTAAAAGCGTCCATGACCCACGCGAGGCCCCCCTCGTCCGTCAGCACGATATACGCGTCGCCGTCGACATGCAGGAAGGGAAACGCCTTCTGCGCCCGCGCGACGACGTTGCGGTTCAGGAGCAGCGTCGCGCCTTTCACATAATTGGACGTGAGCAGGTTCAGGTCCTGATTTTCGATCGCGAACAGCACGCGGTTTAAAAAGCCGAGCGGAATCCCGCCGCTGCCGTCATAGCGGAACTCCTCGTTGCCGTCGTAGTCGATCTCGTTGATCCCCGCCGCGTTTACGACGACCTGTTCGTTTGTGATCTCGCCATAGTAAATCCGCGGCTGATCCACGACGAGCGCGCCGTCCGTCGAACGCATCCGAAGTCCGCTCAGAATGTACTCGACCTGCCCCTTCGGCGTGATCTTGTTGATCGAGTTCATCACAACGCCGTACCCATGCGTGTATTTGAACTTTGTGTTGATGTAGGATTTGTCCGGGATGCGGTTTTGGTCGACCTCGCGCGCGGATGTGAACACGGGCGTCTCTTTGCCGTTGACCGTGTAATTTAAGATGTCGCCGTCGTGAAATGAATAAAAATTCGTATTCGACTGGAGCTGGATGTTGTTCTTTACGGTCGAGTCGATGTCGACGACGCGCACGTTGTCGATGATGTTTCGGCCCCGCGCGACGACGTCCGGCGTCAGGATACGCGTCTCCGGGAAGCTGTAGCTCCGGATTTGGTCGAGCCCGAACGCCTGCCGCGTATATTTCATATTGTACTCGATATACGGTTTTTCGAGGTTGTATTCATTCGGATTCACGATCAAAAACTGCACGGCGGCCGCGACCAGCATCGTCAGGATAAATACGGCGGGGTAGACGGCAAACGAGAGGAGCGCTTTTTTGAGGTCGCGCCGAAACAGGAAGAACAGCCCGCAGGCGAGCACGGCGACGAGCAAAAACGGCGCGATCGTGTAATAGCGCAGAAGGACGTTTACGTCGGTAAAGCCCGCCCCGGCGTTGTTCACGACGTCAGAGTAGAGCAGACCCTCCCGCGTGAAGCGGTATGAAAAGATGCGCACCGCAATAAAAAGCGCGACATTTACGACGTTGTGTACGACGATCGCGTGATCCTGCGCGATTTCCCGCAGGGACTGCTGATCCCGTCCGAGCAGCACCGCGCCGTAATAGATGAGCGTATAGAAAAACACGAGCACCGTGAGCCCCGAAAAGAACGAATAGATCGCGATCAAAAAAGGCCGCTCGAACACATAGTAGCCGATGTCCGTTGAAAACAGCGGGTCGGCCGCGCCAAAGGGCGTCGAATTGAGAAAGGTCAGCGCCTTGATGTAAAACTCGTTTGAGACGAGCAGGCCGCCAAAAAAACCGAGGATCGCGGCGGGCAGCGCGACCGGGAGCTTACCCGGCTCGATCCCCCGCCCGCGCCAGAACGCGCGGACCATCCGGCGGATGAAGATGCCCGTCACAAAGAGCGCGAGGAACGAGACGAGACACCCCGCGGCAAACGCGGCGATTTTATACCCGAGGTTGATCCAAAAGACGCTCGAAAGGCCGCCGATCTCGTCGAGCTGGATGACCTCCATATAAAAGCCCTTCGCGACGAGCGCGCCCACGACGAGCGCCGCAAGTATCCCGACGGCCACGCCGAAGATGCGGAGCTTTTTGCCCGCGGCCTTGCCGCGATTGAGCTCGTTCATATCAATGACGTCCATCAAGCTACTACCTCCGTATTTGATCCGAACAGCGCGCCCGCAAATTCCTTGGGGTCGAACGGCTGCAGGTCCTCGATCCCCTCGCCGACACCGACCAGCTTCACCGGAATGCCGAGTTCGCTCTTGATCGAAATCACGACGCCGCCCTTTGCCGTGCCGTCGAGCTTTGTCAGCACGATGCCCGTAATGGCCGCGGCCTCTTTGAACTGGGCGGCTTGGCGCACCGCGTTCTGACCCGTCGTCGCGTCGAGCACGAGCAGCGTCTCGGTGAGGGACCCCGGCAGCTCGCGGTCGATCACGCGGACGAGCTTTTTTAGTTCCTCCATCAGGTTCTTTTTCGTGTGGAGACGGCCCGCGGTGTCGCAGATCAGGACGTCCGCGCCGCGCGATTTTGCGGCGTGGACGGCGTCAAAAACGACGGCGGCGGGGTCGGAGCCCTCGTCGTGCCGGATCAGGTCCGCCCCCGCGCGCTTCACCCATATCTCGAGCTGGTCGATCGCCGCCGCGCGGAACGTGTCCGCCGCCGCGATCAGGACGCGCTTGCCGGACTGATTCAAATAATGTGCGAGCTTGCCGATCGAGGTCGTTTTGCCGACGCCGTTCACACCGAGCACGAGGATCACGGAGGGCTTCGCCGCAAGGTTCAGCTCCCCCGACTCCGACGACAGGATCGACTCGATCTCCGCGCGCAAAAGCGCCCGGATACCGGCCGGGTCCGTGAGCCGCCGTTCCTTCGTCTGCCGCTTGATGTTTTCGATAATCGAAAGCGACGTCTCCGTCCCGATGTCGGACATGATCAGGGCCTCCTCAAGCTCGTCGAACAGCGCGTCGTCGATCTTCACGAACGACACGAGTATCTGCTCGACTTTTTGTGAAATACCCTCCCGCGTCTTTTGGAGCCCCTGTTTCAAACGATCAAAAAAGCCCATATTGCCTCCTTTTAGATGTGCATGAGGACCTTTGCAAGCGAAAAATATGCAAGCAGCGCGCCGGCGTCGACAATCGTCGTAATGACGGGCGCCGCCATCACGGCGGGGTCGAGACGGAACTTTTTGGCGGCCATCGGCAGCATCGAACCGATCGCCTTGGCCATGATGACCGTCGCGTACAGGGCGAGTGAAACGGTCAGCGCCATCGTCACATTATGGCCCGAGGTCAGCCAAATCCGCACAAAGTTCACGACAACGAGCGCCGCGCCGCACATGACCGCAACCTTGATTTCCTTCCACAGCACCTCGAGCACATCCGAGAGCGAGACTTCCTCGAGCGCGAGCCCGCGGATCACGAGCGTCGAACTCTGCGCGCCCGCGTTGCCGCCCGTGTCCATCAGCATCGGGATAAACGCGACGAGCGCCGGGAGCACCGCGAGCGCATCCTCAAAACTCGAGATGATCGCGCCCGTCACGGTCGCGGAGAGCATGAGCAGCAGCAGCCAGACGACGCGGTTCTTCGTGTGTACCCACGCGCTTGTCCGCAGATACGGCTCCTCGGAAGGCGACATCGCCGCCATCAGCTCAAAGTCCTCGGTCGCCTCCTCCTCCTGAACCATGATCGCGTCGTCGACCGTCACGATCCCGACGAGCCGGTTTTCATGGTCCACAACCGGCATCGCGAGCAGCGCGTACTTACGGAAATCGTTTGAAAGGCTCTCTTTGTCGTCCGTCGTCGTCGCGGAGATGACCTCCCGGTCCATGATCGCGCCGATCACCTCGTCCGGCTCCGCGAGCATCAGGGAACGCGCCGTCACCGCGCCGAGCAGACGCCGCTCCCGGTCCGTCACATAACAGGTATAAATCGTCTCTTTGTTGATCCCCGTCGCGCGGATGCTCGCGAACGCCTCGCGGACGGTCATCGTCTCCTTGAGCGAGACGTATTCGACGGTCATCACGCTGCCGGCGGAATCCTCCGGGTATTTTAGGAACTGGTTGATCATGTCCCGCTTGTCGGGCCTGACATGCGCGAGCACGCGCCGCACGACGTTTGCGGGCATTTCTTCGATAAAGTCGACGGCGTCGTCCAAAAACAGGGCGTTGATAATACCGCTGATCTCCTTGTCGGTGATCACCTCGACGACCTTCTCCCGCGTGTCGCGCGAAAGATATGCGAACACCTCCGCCGCCTTGTCCTTTGGCAGCATCCGGAACGCCGCGATCGCGACGTCCTCCTCCATTTCCTCGAGCTCGTCCGCGACATCGACGATGTTCATACCGCGAAATTCCTCGCGGATCGCTGCGTAATCGCGTTCCTCCAAGATTTTCCGATCCATGTGTGGCACACTCCTTCCGAAGATGATTTCGTCACGTCAAGCCGTGACGAGTCGCCGTCATCCGGAAAAAGCCGCGCGCGGCCGTAACAAAAAAACGCCTTTCAAAGGCGCGCGCAAACAGAAACCAAACAGGGCTAAACGGCGGCCAAACAGGGGCCGTAAACAGGCGGGGCAAAAGCGGGGTCAAACCTGCCGCCCGCGTGAAACAAGCGGCAAAAAACAGGCGGCGGCGCTTTGCGTCCGGGTCTGCGAGCGCGTTTGAAATTGTCCGCGGGGCGCGCGGCTGTTCACCTTCCGACTTCGAGGCTTGTCGTCCATTGCGGCGCTCACTCCCCCTTTCCCGTTTTCCTTTTTTCGACTCTCTTTCCCATTTTCCCTTTTTTCGTCTCTTGCATAATCAGTCTAACACTTCCGCACAGCGGTGTCAATGAATCCATGTCGCTCGTCGCGCACTGTCGCTCGCAGTCCGCTCGCGCCGCGCGCCGCCGAAATACTTCGGCGGCGCGCGAAACAGCGGCCAGTCGTCGTGCGGCGCGTATTATTTTAAGATACGCCGAATATCCTCGTCCGCCGTAGTCGTTGGCGTGATCCCGAAGTTTTCCGCGAGGAAGCTCAGGATATTCGGCGACACAAAGGCGGGAAGCGTGGGGCCGAGGCGAATGTTTTTGATTCCAAGATACAGCAGCGTCAAAAGCACGCTGACAGCCTTTTGCTCATACCAAGAAAGGATAAGCGTCAGAGGCAAATCGTTCACGCCGCATTCAAACGCATCCGCGAGAGCGAGAGCCACTTTGATCGCCGAATAAGAATCGTTGCATTGCCCCATGTCGAGTATGCGCGGGAGCCCGTCGATCTCACCGAGGTCAAGATCATTAAAACGGTACTTCCCGCAGGCGAGCGTCAGAATGATCGTATCCTCCGGCGTGGCTTTTACAAAGTCAGTGAAGTAATTACGCCCCGGCTTTGCGCCGTCGCAGCCGCCCACAAGGAAGAAATGCTTGATGGCGCCGTTCTTGACCGCCGAGACAATCTTATCCGCGGCGGACAGCACCGCGCCGTGCCCGAAGCCCGTAATGACGCTGTCGCCGCCATTGATTCCCGTAATGGTTCGCGGTTCGGAATACCCGCCGAGTTCAAGGGCCTTTTCGATAACCGGGGTAAAATCCTTATCCTCACCGATATGGACAAGCCCCGGATAACCGACGACCGCCGTCGTGAAAACCCTGTCGGAATAGCTCGCCTTCGGCGGCATAAGGCAGTTGGTAGTAAACAGGAACGCCGCCGGAACCCCGGCAAATTCCTTCTGCTGATTTTGCCATGCCGTGCCGAAATTGCCTTTGAGGCGCCGGTACTTTGCCAGCTCGGGGTAGGCGTGGGCTGGCAGCATTTCACCGTGCGTGTAGACGTTTACGCCCTTGTCCTCCGCCTGTTCAAGCAGAAGCTTCAGGTCGCGCAGGTCGTGGCCGCTGACCACGATAAACGGCGCGGGTTCAACCGTCTGCGTTACCTTCGTCGGCGCGGGCGTTCCGTAGGTTTCGGTATTCGCCTTGTCGAGCAACTCCATACACTTAAAATTTGCCTTGCCGGTTTCAAGTACGAGGGGCAGCAGTTCATTTTGCCCAAGCGTGTCGTCGCCGACCGCCGATAACGCCTTATAGAAAAACCCGTTTACCTCCTCGTCCGCATAACCCAACACAAGCGCGTGATACGCATACGCCGCCATTCCGCGGATTCCGAACAAAATCAGAGATTTCAGCGAACGGACATCTTCGCTTTTTGCCTCCCACAGCTTTGCCATGTCATATGGCGCGCCGCCGCCTTTTATCTCCGCGGCGACGGACTCCAGCGTTTTGCTCACATCCTCATTGCTGAAGTTCACATTGGTAACGGTCGTAAACAGCCCTTCAATTACCTTGCGGTCAAGCGCCGCGCTCCTTGCCGGATTCGATTTTGCCAGCGCGACAAGCGTTCCTGTCAGCCTGTCCTGCAAAAGAGCGTTGTCGGCAGGCTTGCCGCAAACCCCGGCTTTTCCTTGGCAGCCTTTGCCGCCCGCTGTCTGTTCGCACTGATAACAAAACATATTACACATTTTTTTGCCCTCTTTCCGCCGCCTTTGCGGCGTTTCTATTTTTGATTGCCTTATTCCTCCAATACGCGTCCGTCGGTGGCCAGCGTAACCACCCGCCACGGGATAAACTTACCGGAATTTTTCAGCGCGGTAACCGCAGCCTGCTCAATGCCGCCGCAGCACGGGACCTCCATGCGCGCCACCGTCAGAGACTTGATATTGTTGCCGGCGATGATTTCGGTCAATTTTTCGCTGTAATCCATGCCGTCCAATTTTGGGCAGCCGATGAGCGTGATTTTTCCCCGCATAAACTCGCCGTGGAAGTTCGCTCGCGCGTAGGCGGCGCAATCGGCGGCGATGAGCAAATTCGCTCCGTCAAAATAGGGCGCGTTCACGGGCGCGAGTTTGATTTGCACAGGCCACTGCCGCAGTTCGCTTGACGCCGCGCTCACTTCTGCCGCGGCTTTTGCCGCAGTTCTTTGAATGCTGCGCGCGTTGGAGCCGGGGCAGCCGCCGACCGGGCCTTGGCCGCTATGTGAATGTTGTTCCTGCATACGCTTTTTTACCTCGTCTTCGTTATACGCTTTCGCTTCGCGCTCGACAAAAGTGATAGCCCCTGTCGGGCAGACGGGCAGACAGTTCCCGAGCCCGTCACAATAGTCGTCGCGCAGCAGCTTCGCTTTGCCGTCCGCCATGCCGATGGCCCCTTCGTGACACGCTTCGGCGCAAAGCCCGCAGCCGTTGCACTTGTCGCGGTCAATCTCAATTATTTTACGTTTCATGGCAATCCCTCCTTGATTTATTGACCTTAGTATAATACAATAAAAACAACAAATCGGTTGGATTACAAACGAAACGGTGATTTTATGAAAAATATTTTTCCTTCAACAAAATCTTCGCCTTTGTTCGCCGGAATCGGGAATGATGATTTTGACAATATGCTGGATTGCTTAGGCGCACGGCTTTGCGCTTACGCAAAGGACGAGACCATTTATTTTGCGGGCGACACGGTGGCGGAAATCGGGCTCGCGGTCAGCGGCCGGCTGCACCTTGTAAAAGATGATATATGGGGCAACACATCCCTTGTGGCTGAAGTCACGCCGCCGGAACTGTTCGCGGAAGCCGTCGTATGCGGCAATCTCGGCAAAATTCCCGTCAGCGTGATTGCCAAAGAGGAGAGCGAAGTTCTCTTTATTGACTATAAAAGAGTCGTGACAAGCTGTTCCTCCGCCTGCGTTTTCCATTCCAAGCTCATCCGCAACATGATCAGTATTCTGGCGCTGAAAAACATTATGATGGCGGCCAAGATGGAGCATATAACAAAGCGTACAACAAAAGAAAAACTGCTCTCCTACCTTGCGGAACAAGCAAGGCAAAAGGGCGGAAAAGCGTTTGACATTCCCTTTAACAGGCAGGAACTGGCCGATTACCTTTCCGTGGAGCGCAGTGCGCTGTCGGCGGAAATGAGCAAACTGAAAGCCGGGGGCGTCATGGATTACAGAAAGAATCACTTTGAAATGCTCATAGAAACCTCGGAACGGACAGATTAGCAATACTGATATTCAAGCGCAAGGGACCGTCGAATTAAAAAATGTCAGCGCGTGGCAGAAAGCGAGGATAAATCATGTATAACGAAATATTCGATGATGTCAAAAAGTATTTGGCTGATAACGATGGAGAAGCCACGAAAATTGCCTACTTCCCTTTTAGAAAACGCTCGG
>JAITSR010000164.1 GCA_031287655.1 Clostridiales bacterium | reverse complement strand
AGTTCGATATAATCTTCCATGTACCAATTTAAGCCCTGCCGGAGCGTCATGCCGCGCCCTTTGACCTGAATGTCATGCGGCGGCGTCAACACGACTTGCGGGCCGCTTTTTCCGTCGGATATGCGCACCACGCGAAAAAAAGGCATCCCATCCGGCGACGTCGAATCGTGCAAAATTTGCAACTGCATGTCCCGCCCTCCTGCTTTCTGCTGCGCGCATCCCCCTGTTCAAGAAGGCGTAAAGATGCAAAGGGCAAAGAAGCAAGACGCACGCATCGTGTTTAAAGCCATCTTAACATATACTGTAGCACTCTGCAAAACAAGAGATTTGCCGTAGAAATCTTAACAAAGATGTCTCAATCGTTGTGATACCACAATACCTTTGTTCCAGACTGCGACTAAATATTGTTAATTTTTACAATACTTATTCCGGCTCGCGCGTCTCGTACTCGGCGAGTTCCTTTTTCACGCGCTCCGTCCAGTCGGGGTTCACTTGGCTGTGTACGAGTTCCGTATGCGAGGTGTACTCGATCATGCCGGGCAGCACGAGCCCGCCGTCGACGCGGATCGTCACGCCCGTGATATAGGAGGCTTTGTCGGACGCGAGAAAAGCGACGAGCTCGCCGTTGTCGCGCGGCGTCCCCATGCGTCCGAGCGGGATCGCGTCGGAAAAAGGCGTGCCTGTTATCGGGCGTTCCGGTTTTGTGACCGTCGCGCCGGGCGCGACGCAGTTTACGCGGATGCCATAGCGCGCGAGGTCGAGCGCCATCGACTGGCAAGCGCGGTTGATTCCGGCCTTGAAGCCGCCGTACAGCAAATCCTCAGCATACGCGCGCTCGCCGCGGCTCGATGTAATAAAGATGATCGAACCGCGCGTGCCGCTGCGGACCATATCGCGCGCGGCGGCCCCGGCGCAGAGCACATAAGAGCGAAAATTCAAGCCGTACAGATACTGCATTTGCTCGGCGGTGATCGTGAGCACGCTGTGAAAGATCGTCCGCCCCGCGTTGTTGACCATCAGCGATATGCCGCCGAGGTCTTTGACAGCCGCGGCCACGACTTTTTCAGCCGCGTCCGGCTCCGACATCTCCTGTTGGTACATGTAGGCCTTGCGCCCGAGTTTTGTGATCTCCGCGCAGGTCTTTTCCGCCCCCTCGGGCCGCGTGCTGTAAGTAATCGCGACGTCGTAGCCATGCTCCGCGAGCACGACCGCGATCCCTTGGCCGATCCCCGAAGAACCGCCCGTGACCAGCGCCTTCTTTTCAATACTCATGAGCCGGAACCTCCTATGTTTGATTGGTTTTTTTATCATTGCCGCATAGCGCGGTCGAGTCTCTCAAAAAAGGCTTCGATCTCCGCGGCATCGGTATTCCACGACGTCACGAGGCGGATCGCGGTTTTGCCCTTGCCGCCGCCTGTAACGTTTGGTTCGCGCTCCCACACTTCATACAGCACGTTTGCCGCGAGCGCCTCGGCCGCGCGCTCCGGCAGGATCGGGAAAATCTGGTTTGTGGGGGAGTCGACAAAAAAGGTGAAGCCCCGTTTGACAAGCCCCTCGCGCAGACGCAAAGCCATATCGTTCGCGTGGATCCCGAGCTCGAAATAGAGCCCGTTCTCCAACAGGGCGCAAAACTGCAAGCCGAGAAGAAAGCCCTTCGCCAGAAGGCCGCCCTTCTGTTTGATTAAGTAGCGGAAATCCGCCGTGAGCTTTGGGTTTGCGATCACGAGCGCCTCGCCGAGCAGCAGCCCGTTTTTGGTACCGCCAAGATAAAAAGCGTCGGCGAGCGCGGCAAGCGCGGGGAGCGATACGTCGTTTCGCGGGGAGGTCAGCGCGACGGCGAGTCTTGCGCCGTCCACATAAAGATACAGTCCGAGCGCGTCGCAGACGGCGCGGATTTCGCGCAGCTCGGCCATGCTGTAGAGCGTCCCGAGCTCCGACGACTGCGAGAGAAAGACGAGCCGCGGCGCCACCATGTGCTCGTCGCCGCCGTGGCGCGCGCAGACGGCGCGGATGTCGTCGGCGCGGAGCTTGCCGTCGTTTGAGGCGACGGTCAGAATTTTGTGCCCGACCGCCTCGATCGCGCCGGTCTCATGTACGTTGATGTGGGCGTTCGCGGGGGCGATCACGGCCTCGTGCGGGCGCAGGAACGCGGCGATCGCGGTCAGATTTGTCTGCGTGCCGCCCATCAAAAAGTGGACGTCGGCCGCCTCGTTTTGGATCAGCGCGCGGACTGCGGCCACGGCCCGCCCGGTCTCGGCGTCCGTCCCATATCCGGGGAATTTGGCCGCGGAGGCGTCCGCGAGCGCGCGCAGCACGTTGGGATGCCCCACCGAATTGTAGTCGTTCATAAAGTTGAGTTTTTGCGGCGTTTGCTTTACTTGTTCCGTTTGCTTTTCCGTCTGCTTCATGTTCATGTCCTCCTAAACCACCCCGGCGTTATCATGTGGAGTATATCACATATCATGTAGAAAAAAACAGACCGCTGTTTTATTCACTCTATTGACAATCGTCAATCAGGGTGGTAGGCTCTATGTATGTTTCGTACAAAAAGGAAAGGATGGTCATAGTTATAATGGACACTTGTACAAACAGCAAACCTCGGGCGGATTGGGGCCGGAAACGGCTGCTGATCCTGTTGTCGGTCGCCGCCGCAGCGCTCGCCGCTGTGTGGCTCTTTGGCGCGCAGGCCGCCTATGCCGCGGATTCCGGAGAAAAATACTCCCCGCTTTTTGGCGCGTCGCTCAAGAATACGCTTCGCGAGTTTGACGAAAAGGAAAACGGCATTTATGACACGCGGGAAAACCGCGCGGTGACGGAACGCGCGGACAAAAAGGACGTCGGGGACACGGCCGCGGCATACGCCGCGCTCACGTCGGCAAAAAAGCGGTCGGCTGCGCCCGCGTCCGACCTTCCGGCTGCGCCCGCGCTCCCGCCGGAATCGGGGACGTCTCCGGCGGGAGCGTCGTCGTCGCCGGTTTCGCCGGTCGCTGCGGCCGGGCAAACGACTCCGGAAGGAGAGCCGACGGAGTATTTCGGAATCCCCGGAGTCCCTTCGATTCCCAAGCCATATGTACCACCGGCGACCGTGCCGTACATCCCTCCGGCGACCGTACCCGCCGTGCCGTCCGTCACGTCCAGTTATAGCTGCGGCGTGACATGCGGGAGCACCTGCGCGGGCAGCAGTACCTGTGCCGGAAGCAGCACATGCGTAGGGTCGAGCACCTGCGTTGGGAGCAGCTCCTGCGCGGGGTCGAGTACCTGCTTTGGCACGAGCACTTGTGCGGGAAGCAACACTTGCTTTGGCACGAGCACCTGTCAGGGCAGCAGCACCTGCGTCGGGAACAGCACCTGCGTCGGCTCAAGCAGCTGCGCGAGTTCGCCCACCTGTGTCGGCGCGCAGACCTGTTCGGGCAACACTTGCTCGGTCAGTTCGACGTGTACGTTCGGCGCGGCAGGCGGGACCTGTTTCCCGGTCCCGAATTTGAGGGGAAGCGGGGGCGGCTCCGGCAGCGCGGGGTCAAACTCGACCGGCGGCGGCGACAGCTCCGCGCCGATTGACACGAGCACGCCTCTGCCGGAGGAGCTCGGCGACGTTCCTTCCGGCTCTGAGCCCGCGGACGGCGCCGCCGCCGACGCTCCGGATATTCTTCCGGACGTCCCGGACGACTGGGCCGCGGCGGAGGTCGAGCGGGCGATCTCGGCCGGATATGTCACGGGATCGTTGGCATCCGGGTATCGAAAGAACATCACACGCGCGGAATTTTGCGAGGCGCTCGGCAACGTCGCCGTCAATAAAAACGCCGAGCTCTATATGACAAACCTCTTTGCCGTGATCGAAGAACCGTCGCCGTTTACGGACACAGACGACGCAAATATCATGTGCCTTTCCGCGATCGGGATCGTTCAGGGTGTCGGGGAAGGCCGCTTCAACCCAGACGGGGAGATCACGCGGCAGGAGGCCGCGGTCATTCTCAAGCGGGCGGCCGTCGCGCTGGGCGTTGACGAGGTCGGCGCGCCTGTAAACTTTGACGATCAGAGCCAGATCGCCGCCTGGGCCGTGGACGCGCTGGGATATATCGTCGATACGGGCATTATGAGAGGCGTCGGCGACAACCTGTTCGACCCGCTCGGGGCATATACGCGGCAGCAGGCGTATCTGACGATCATCCGTCTCTCCGATGCCGTGCCGACGACGGTCTCGCCGGATGAATACATCGCCGCGCAAACTGACGACGAAGGTTAAGTGCCGCGGCTTATGCCACTATTTTTGGGTCTTGTCGCCGCCGGGTTTGGGACGCTTGTTTCGGTACACGGCTATCTGTGGGCTTTCCTGATCCCCGGCGGTCTCTATTATCTCTATACGGCGGTTCGCGCCGTTCGGACGCGGGCGGATTTGTCCCCCTTTAAAATTCAGGGGGGCATCTTTTGCTGTTGCTTGGTCTATTGGGCGCTGCGGGACGGGACCGCTCTTTTTTATCATGCGCTGTCCGCGGTCTCGCTCGGATTTTCCGGCGCGGTCGGCTGGGTGCTCGCGCGCCCGGTCGCGATGGGTCCGACCTATAGCGGCGTTGATGTCGTGTGCCTTTTTTTGATCGCGTCGATTTTGACCGCGCTGTTTTCCGAAAGCCGCGCGGCATCGCTCGCGGCGCGGGGTGAGGCTCGGCACGCGGCTTTGGACGCGCTGCGCGAGGTCTTGCACGCGGGTCTGCGAGCCGTCGCCGTGGACGCCGGAATCTATGCCCTGATCTGGGCGTTTTATGTCGGCTTTTGGACCGTGCTTGCCGAGAACAGTATCGCGCTCGGTCTCAACTCGCTCGAACCGCTGACGGGGCCTTTGGATTTTCGGCTGCTGCTCTTTGCGCTGCTGCTCTGCGCCTATCATTTGCGCCACAGAACGAAACAGGGAGCGGAGACGCGCCCTTTGACGACGCGCACGCGTTTTTTGTCGGCGCGCGCCGGCGCAAGCGCTGGGGCCGCGCTTTTTTGCCTTGGCGCGGCGGTTCTGCTCCTGCTCCCGGCGCGTCCGCCCGAGACCGCGCCGCCCGGCCGGCAAATCGTCTTTTGGGACTCCGGGATCGACTTTACCGTCCCGAGCCGGGGTGTATACGGCCTCGACCGGGTCGGCATGTTCGGCGTGCTGCCGGGGTATCTTGAAAAACAGGGGTATCGCTGCCGGATCGTCAAAAGTCTCGACGGCGAGGCGCTTTCGGGCGCGGCGGCGCTCGTTGTGTTAAATCCAATGCGTCTGCCGGACACGCGGGAGCTGGGCGCGGTTTGGGATTTTGTAAAAGGCGGGGGCGGTCTGCTCGCGGTCGGGGATCATACCGGCGACGCGCAGATCCGAAAGCCGATGAACGCGATTTTGCGGCCGGTCGGGATCGAATTTAACTTTGACAGCGCGGTTCCTTTTCAAAGTCTGTGGCCCAAGAGCTTTGTCATGCGCAAAAGCCCTGTTTTCGCGGGACTCGTGGAGCGGCAGCTTCAAATTGTCGTCGGCGCGTCGCTCACGGCGGGCCTTTCCGCAAAGCCGCTCCTGATCGGGAAGAACGGGTATTCCGACGGCGGGGATATGGAAAACACGGCGGACGGCTATTTGGGCGATATGCAGTTCTCGCGGGGGGAGCGCGTCGGCGATCTCATTTTGGCCGCGGAAGCGCGCTACGGCGCGGGCAAGTTCATTGCGTTCGGCGATACGACCTTTTTGCAAAACAGCGCGCTCGCGTACAGCGCCCCGTTCGTAAACAACCTGTTCGCGTATCTCACAGTGAATAGCCCCCCGTCTGCGGGAGCGAGCCTCGGGGCCGCCGCGGGGGATGTCGCCGCCATGGGGGATGTCGCCGCCTTGGAGGCGGACGCCGGGGCAGCCGCGGGGGACGTCGCCGCTCCCGCGGTTTTTTCGGGGTATTGCCTTGTCGAGACAAGCCATTTGCCCTCCTTTTCCGTCGACAAATCCGACGACGCGGTCGACGGCTTTGTCGCATCCGCGCTCCGCGCGGGGCTGCTGCCGTACCTCAACCTGAATGAAAGCCTCGAGCGCGCTCTCGAGCGGCTCGGCGGGGATTTGCGTGTCGTTGTGCTCGACGACCCCGCCGCCGCTTTTTCTGACGCGGAGCTGTTCGCGCTGCGCGATTTTGTCAGGGGCGGCGGCACATTGCTGGCGCTCGGCGGCTATGAAAGCCCGCGCGCCGTGCAGACTCTTTGCCGCCGTTTTGGCTTTTCGTTTGACAACCTCCCGATCGGCCGGATTGCGCCGACCCAAAATCCGGAAATGGCGTTTTGGAACGCCTGCCCCGTTTTGTTCGACGCTCCTTCCGGCGCGGTCGGGCGGCGCGGGGATTTTTCGGCCGGGGCGGGGGAGACGTTCACCCTGATGGAGATTTGGGGAAACCCGGTCGTCGCGGGTCAAAAATGGAATGGAGAATCGGAGGGCGGCGGCGGGGAATTGATCGTGTTTGGGGATAGCGACTTTATCAAAAACAAAAACCTCGAGAGCGCGGAAGCGTATCGGACGGGCAATATCGAGTTCATTGAAAAACTGCTGGACGGCGCGGTTGAACGGGCCGCGGACGGCTATGCCGCGCGGGCGGAGGCCGAAGGGGAGAGCGCGCGGGCGGCGGGCGGCGGGGGAGACGTATAGGCGATGGATTATTCGTGGCTTTCCTTGGTGTTCTCATCGCTTTTCTGGTTTTGCGCCTTTCCGGTCTATGAGGACAGCCGGATTTGGGCGGTCCCGTACCTTGCCGCCGCGTTCGCGCTCGCCGCTTTGCCCGATTGGACGCGGCGGAAAAGCCTTATCAGAGCCGGATACGCCGGGCTTGTTCAGAACGTCGCGGCGCTCCTGCCGCAGGGGATCGTCTTTCCTTTTTGCTACTTGCTGTTTGCAAAATACCACGCCGAATCCGTTGTGATCCGCGCCGTCGCGCCGATTTTGAATCTGTTCGGCGTGAGCGCGGTAATAGACGGCACGACGCTGCGGTTCGACTCCGCGCGCGCGCCGGTCGACTTTGCCGCGACATGGGAAAAGTCCGGCGTCTTTCTCTTTTTGCTGATCTTTGTGGGCGGCGCGGCGCTGCTCGCGCTCCGGCGCGCCCGCGGGCGGCGGTATCTGCTGTTCGCGGCGCTGACGGCGGGCTGTCTTGTGCTGCGCTACGCGGCGCTGCTCTTTATTTACATTCAATATCCGCTGCACGGCATCTTTTGGGACCGGGTTTTCACGCTTGTCTCGTTATTGCCATACGGCTTTTTGCTCTCGTTCGTATTCCGCGCGGACAGACAAGGGCTGCCGGAGCCGCCGCGGCTTTTTAACGATCCGCCGCGGTCTCCGCAGGACCCGCCGCAGCGTTCGCATGGGCTGCCGCGTCTTACCGCGATGTTCCCGGCCATGCGCTCCATGCTGTTTCCAACCGGCACATTCTCGCGGCTTTCGGGTTTTGCCGCGCTCGCCGTGGCCGCGTCCGCGGTCTTTGCGCTCTCCTGCACCGCTTTTTTTGGTTTTCACGATCCGGGCCGCGAAAAGGCGGGGCGCGTACTCGTTGACGAATACCACAGCAATTGGGAGTGGACGGACGAGGCCTATGACGAAAGCTGGTTCGGGGAGCGCTCGGGCTACAACTATTACTGCTTTTACGAGTACATCGGCAAGTTTTACGAGACGCGGCGCAACACGGGGCGAATCACGCCGGAGACGCTTTCGGAGACGGACGTCCTGATCCTCAAAACGCCGACCGAGCCGTATGACGACGCGGAAATCGCCGCGGTCACGGCGTTTGTCGAGGGCGGCGGCGGGCTTTACATGCTCGGCGACCACACAAACGTATTCGGCACAGACGCAAACCTGAATCAAATCGCCGCGCGCTTCGGACTGCGCTTTCGCTACGACTGCACCTATGAGCTGACCTCCGGCAGTCTCTCCGAGTACGAGGCCCCGGCGCTCCTGCCGCACCCGGTCGTCTCTCATCTGCCGCATTTTTTGTTCGCGACGTCCGACACACTCGAAACCGGATGGCTGACCGAGGATGTGATCGTCGGGTACGGCCTGAAAAATCTGCCCGCCGACTATTCGCAGCTGAATTTCTTTCCCGCGGACACGAATACCGGCGCGGTCGAGTTCGGGGCGTTCATTCAATGCGCCGCTTTGCCGTATGGCAAGGGCCGCGTGCTCGCGTTTACGGACAGCACCGTGTTCTCAAACTTTTGGATGCATATGAAAGGCAAGCCGGAACTCCTTTTGGGGAGCCTCGAATGGCTGAACCGGGAAAATGTGCTGCCGATACCCCCGCGCGCGGTCGCGAGCGCGCTTATGCTGATCTCCGCGTGTCTGCTCGCGCTCGTGTTCGTCCTCCGT
>JAITSR010000403.1 GCA_031287655.1 Clostridiales bacterium | reverse complement strand
ATGGAAGCGCACGTTTTCGAGCACGAGCACCTCGCCGTCCTTGAGCGCGGCGACTTTGGCCTTCGCGTCGTCGCCGATTACGTCCGCCGCCTGAATCACGGGCTTGTTTAACAGCTCCGCGAGCCGCGCGGTCGCGGGCTTCATGCTGAACTTTGCCTCAAAGCCGTTTTTTGGTCTGCCGAGATGCGAGACTAAAATGACGCGCGCCTTGTGATCGCACAGATATTTGATCGTGTCGAGCGCGCCGACGATGCGCGTGTCGTCCGTGACCTTCAAATCCGCGTCGAGCGGCACGTTGAAGTCCACGCGGACGAGCGTCCTTTTGCCGGATACGTCAATATCTTCCACCGTTTTCTTATTGTAGTCAGCCATAAATTGCCTCCTTAAAATATGTGCGGCGGCCATGCCTGCGGGGCGAGCCCGTCTGCGGGCGGTCTGCGGGTCGCCCGCCGCCGCCGCCAAAACGGGAAAACATCGGCCTCCGCCACGGAAACCGATGCCCCCCCTTGCCGTCCTTTTATTTACCCTTTGATTTTCTTACTTCGCGTCGACTGCGGCCATATGCGCGATCAGGTCGACGACCTTGTTGGAATAGCCCCACTCGTTGTCATACCACGACACGAGCTTGACGAAGTGATCGTTCAGCGAGATACCGGCCTTCGCGTCGAAGATCGACGTGTGCGGGTCGGTGATGAAATCGGACGACACGACGTCTTCTTCCGTATAGTCCAAAATACCCTTGAGCTCGCCCTCGGCGGCCTTCTTCACAGCGGCCTTGATCTCGTCGTATGTCGCGCCTTTTTCCAGACGGACCGTGAGGTCGACGACCGAGACGTCCAGCGTCGGCACGCGCATTGACATACCGGTCAGCTTGCCGTTCAGCTCGGGGATTACTTTGCCGACGGCTTTTGCCGCGCCGGTCGAGGACGGGATGATGTTGCCGGCAGCCGCGCGGCCTCCGCGCCAGTCCTTCGAGGACGGGCCGTCGACGGTCTTTTGCGTCGCGGTCGTCGCGTGGACGGTCGTCATCAGACCTTCAATAATGCCAAAATTGTCGTTGATGACTTTCGCGAGCGGGGCCAGACAGTTCGTCGTACAAGAGGCGTTCGAGACGACCTTCATGTCCTTTGTGTACTTATCCTGATTCACGCCCATGACAAACATCGGGGCGTCGTTGGACGGCGCGCTGATCACGACTTTTTTCGCCCCGCCCGTGAAGTGCGCCGAGGCCTTTTCCGTCGTTGTGAACACGCCCGTCGACTCGACGACGTATTCCGCGCCGCAGGACGACCATTTGATCGCCGCGGGGTCACGCTCCGCGAACACCGCAATGCTCTTGCCGTTGACGACCAGCTTTCCGTCCTTCGTTGCGACCGTGCCCCCGAACCTGCCGTGGATTGTGTCGTATTTCAGCATGTATGTCATGTACTCGAGGTCGATGAAGGGATCGTTGATGCCGGTCACTTCGATGGCCGGGTTTTCAAGCGCCGCCCGAAACACAAGCCTGCCGATACGTCCAAATCCGTTAATGCCTACCTTAATGCTCATTTTTTACCCTCCCGCTACTTATATTTTTTTATTATTACACAAAAATAATGCCGCGATGCGGCCTACGCGCCGCACGTCACCGTGAACTTTTCGATCAGCCGCTCCGGGTGGTACGAGAGTTTGGCTTTGCGCAGCCCCGGGACGCCTTCGTCCTCCTCGCGGTTGATGTACGTCATGCCCTGCCATTCGCGCTCGCAGAACTGCTGGTTGATGTAGGTATACAGGCCCTGAATTTCGGCGTTGGCCTTTTCGATGTAGATTACGGCGGTGTCGCGGTTCAGCGCCTCGCCGACCGTAAACGCCTCATAGCGTCCGTTGACCTTGACGATCGCGCCTTTGCAGTCGAGCTCGCCAAAATGCTCGAGCAGTTCCGTGCTGGGCTTCCGGTCGCAGGCGTAGTCCTCCCCGCGCAGGCAGTCGCAGTCGTTCTCTACGCAACGATCATACATGATTCGCAGGCAATCGTCAATATGCGCGGGCGTCAGCGTCTCGTACTCGAACTCGTAGAGTTTCCGGAATTTGTTGATATGGTTGCGTTTGCCGTCGAATTTTTTCCCTCGAAGTCCAATTAGGTCGCTCGCGAGGTAGACATAGTCAAAAAAGTCGCGGTCCTCCTCGCAGCGGCACGAACGAAACTGCCGCGTGAGCGCGGGAACGACGTCCCGCGGGACGCAGCGAAAGCACGGCGCCCAGCCGTTGCGCCGAAAAAAAGCGGTGATCCATTCGACCGCGCGGGCAAAACCGCCGGGGTTCCCTGCGACGTCCCCGATCGGCGCGTACGCATAGGGCGGGTATTTGCGCGGAAGCGCGAGCAAAATCAAAAAACCGTCGACCCACGCGGTGCGAAAGTGGATCATCTCCCGCCACATCATGATGTTGGAGAACGTCAGGTCGGAGATTTGCGGATTGACGGCGCGGAACAACTCGCCAAAAGCTTCCTTGTCGGAGACCTCGACCGCCTTAAACTCGCTGAGGTCCACGCTGTCCACGTCGACCCCGACGGCGGCATCAATCGTCTGCGCCGCGCCCAGATTGGCCGGATTGGCAGCCGGCCCCGCCGAGTTGGGCGCGGCGCTGTCTGTTTCGATGGTTCCCAGTGTTTCCGTGTTTTCCCGTTCACATAAAGTACAGCGGCTTGCCTCTCCCATAAAAACCCCCAGATATTGGCGCGGCAGCGTCTCCGCCGCGCGCGAATGATAATATTAATAATTATACCGCACGCGCGCGCGAATGTCACCTGTCGCTCGCAGTCCGCTCGCTCTCTCACTCCGCGCCGAACTCGATCCCCACGCTCTTTGCGGTCCGGATCAGCTCGCCGTCCACGTCGACGTTTTTGATCGTGCCGACGGCGTCCGCGATCGACACCGAGCTGATCTCCGAGCCCTTCAGACAGACCATCTGGCCAAATTTCTCGGCGTGTACGAGGTCGACGGCCGCGACGCCGTAGCGCGTCGAAAGCACGCGGTCCGCCGCGTTCGTGCGGCCCCCGCGCTGCAGATGCCCGAGCACCGTGACGCGCGTCTCGATCCCCATGATTGTCTCAATGTCGCTGCCGACCTTGTTCCCGATCCCGCCGAGCCGCACCGGGTCCGGGCTGTTTTCAACGATCTTGCTCACGACGATGTCGCCGCCCTCGGGCTTTGCGCCTTCGGCCACGACGACGATGCTAAAGCTCTTTCCGAGGTTCTTGCGGCGCTGGAGGCTCTTGACGACATTGTCGAGCTTATAGGGTATCTCCGGGATCAGAATTACATCCGCGCCTCCCGCGATCCCCGCGTGCAGGGCGATCCAGCCCGCGCTCCTGCCCATGACCTCGAGGATCATCACGCGGTGGTGCGACTCCGCGGTGCTGTGGAGCTTGTCGATCGCGTCGGTCGCGGTGTCGACGGCGGTCGCGAAGCCGAACGTCGTCTCCGTGTAGCTCAGGTCGTTGTCGATTGTCTTTGGCACGCCGACCGCGTTCACGCCCATGTTGTAGAAGTCGCGCGCGCTCGTGAGCGTTCCGTCCCCGCCGATAAAGACCATCGCGTCAATCTCGTGGATGCTGATGTTCTCAATCACGCGCTCCGACATGTCGCGCTCCTCGAACTGCCCGTTCTTCTCGATCAAAAATTTGAACGGGTTGTCACGGTTCGACGAGCCGAGGATCGTGCCGCCTCTGTCCAGAATACCGGACACGTTCCTCTCCGTCAGAGGCATGTAGTCGTTTTTCACGAGACCGCGGTAGCCGTCCCGGAAGCCGACTACCTCATAGTCGTACTTTCGGATCGCCGTCTTTACGACCGCGCGGATCACCGCGTTCAAGCCCGGACAGTCGCCCCCGCCCGTCATTACCCCTATCTTTTTGTTCCCCATACAAAATCCCTCCGACTTTTCTGTTATTCGCTCTATATTTTTACGTCTGACCGCACATCATTTGACCGCACAATATTTTGCGTCGAATTTATCACGCGCGCGGGATACGTCTCAGTTTCCGCCCGCGAGTTCCCGAAACACCTGAACCATCAACTCCGTCACCCCGTCGATCTCCCGGAGGTCGGCGTATTCTTCCGTGCTGTGTACCGCGTGCATCCCGGCCGGCAGGTTCGCCGTCGGGATACCGATGCCGTTCAGTACGTTCGCGTCGCTCCCGCCGCCGGTCGCCCGGAGCTCAAGCGGTTTTTTGAGGCAGAGACGCGCCGCCCGGTCGAGCAGCCGGAGGATGTCGCAGTCCGGATCGAGCGTAAAACCCTCGTAGCGCAGGTCCTCCTCAAATTCAAAGACCGCGCCGCGTCGCTTGCACGCGGCGTCAAGACACGCCCGCATTTGCGAAAGCTGCGCCGCGAGTTTTTTCGGGTCGATGCTGCGCGCCTCGCCCCACGCCGTCGCCTTCCCGCAGACGACGTTTTGCGCGGACCCGCCTTCGATTTTGCCGATGTTCGCGGTCGTTTCGATGTCGATCCTGCCGAGCGGCATTGCGCCGATCGCTTCCGCGAGCGCGGCGATCGCGCTGATCCCCCGCTCCGGTTCGATTCCGGCGTGCGCCGCCCTGCCCGTGACCGTGATCCGGACGTTTTTGTGCGTCGGCGCTTTGGCGACGACCGCGCCGACCGGCATACTGCTGTCAAACACAAAGCAAAAGCGCGGGAGTCCGCCGGACTGCGTTGCGGCCCGCACAAGGTCCCAGTCCAAGTGCTTTGCCCCGATGAGCCCGATCTCCTCCGCGATCGTCAGAATGATCAGAATGTCTCCATGCCGAATCCCGGCCTCGCGCACGCGGCGCGCCGTTTCGAGCGCGATCACAATACCCGCCGCGTCGTCCCCGCCGAGAATCGTCGTGCCGTCCGAGCGCAGAAGGTCGCCGTCGACGACGCATTTTTTTCCGGCGCACGGCCCGACCGTGTCCATATGGGCGAGCAGGGCGACAGCCGGGAGCGCGGCATCCCCCGCGAGCGACGCGATCAGGTTGCCGCAGACGCCGCCCGCCGGAGCGGCCGCGCCGTCCTCCGCAACGGAAAAGCCGTCCGCCTCGAGCATTTTTTTTAAGAGCCCCGCCATCTCCCGCTCCCCGAGCGAGGGGCTGTCTATGCCCACGATCGCGGAAAAGTCCCGAATGATCCGCTCGCGGAAGGGGATCGCGCGGCCCCATGCCGTTTTATTGTCGTCACCCAT
>JAITSR010000393.1 GCA_031287655.1 Clostridiales bacterium | reverse complement strand
CGTTTCACGCGATAAAAGGGAGCCGCGGGCATGTCTGGATCAACGGCGGCATCGAGAAACGCGACGGCGCGGAATTTGCGCAGTTCAGCGTGACGGACGAGGGCGAGGGGATCGAAAAGCAGTACTTGGAACATATTTTCGAGCCGTTTTATAC
This sequence comes from Clostridiales bacterium, assembly GCA_031287655.1. Classification (GTDB taxonomy): domain Bacteria; phylum Bacillota; class Clostridia; order WRLR01; family WRLR01; genus JAITSR01. The sequence continues at coordinate 2,468 of JAITSR010000393.1, read as the reverse complement.
GACGAAACAGGATGGAGAGGGAACAGGGCTCGGGCTTTCGATCGTGCAGAACATCGTCGACGCGCACAACGGGACGATTTGCGTCGACAGCGAGCCGGAGCGGGGTACGACGTTTACGCTGCGCTTTCCGGTCGTGACGCGTACAGGGGATGAGGAAACCGATATTGAGGCCGACGGCGGTGAAGCCTGGCGCGCGGACGTTGAGGCGGCCGCGTTTACGGTCGCGGAGATCGGAGAGGTTGTGAATATAGACGAGAACTTAGTAATGGATATGAAAACAGACGTAGGCGCGGCGGTGGCCATGAAAACGGACGGGAACATGGCTGCGGCCATGAAGCCGGTAACTCTCTCCGTGGTCTGCGGCGCGGAAAATGCGGAGGAGAGCGCGGCGCGCGGCGACAGCGGCGACAGCGGCGACGGCGCTGAAGGCCGCAGCGGCGGCAGCGTAGGCGATGCCGCCTACAATGAAAGCGCGGCGCGCGACGGCAAACCGCATGTGCGGGCGCTGCGCGGCGGAAAGTCCGGCGCCGGGACCGCCACGCGCGCCGCAGCACGCAGCGCCATAGGAATCGGGCCCGGTGTCGGCAAAGGCGCGCGCACCGGCGCCGCCGCATACCCGGGGACCGGCGCCGGTGCGCTGCGGCTGATTCGGAAAGGCCCGGCAGGCGCGGCGGGACCGGCAGCCCTCGCCGTGCCGGAGGTCGTCGTCGTAGAGGAGGACGAAAAGGTAAGGCGGACGGTCGAGAGCATGTTGAGCAGCCGGGGCTATGCCGTTCGCGGTTTTGCGAGCTCGTCGGCCGCGATGGAGGCGATCGAAAAAAAGCCGTGCGACGTGCTGATTACGGCGCGGCAGCTGTCGACGCCGATCAACGGGGAGACGCTCGCGGCACAGGTCAAAGGCATGGACGGCGGCGCTCGCGTCCTGATGTTGGTGGATTCCGCGGATCATGGCGTCTTTCAGCTGATCCGCAAAGGGACAATTGACGGGTATCTCACAAAACCATTGACGATCGGGGAATTGGCGGACAAGATGAGTTCGCTGATGGATTATGGGATTGCGGGAAAATAGATCAGAGATCATAACAGCCGAATGAAAGGATAGGGAAGGACATGAACAGGAATATGAGCGCCATCGTGAGCAAACGGCGCGCAGCGTGCGGAATATATACGAGCGGTGATATAGATCGTATCGTCGGCGGGGGGGACCGGGGACTCCGCACGCGCGTCAGGACGTGCGTCAGCGCAGATGTCAAGGCGAATGTCAAGGCGGGCGTCAGGACACGCGTCAGGCTGAATGGCAGGACGCGCTTCGACCCCAATGGCGGTGTGCGCGGCAAGCCGGGCGGCAGGGCGAACGTCAGGCCGGGCGGAAAGGTGAACGGCGGAGCGGGCGGCAGAACGCGTCTCAAAACGCGTGAACGGGTCCACGACAGGGCGCGTGACAGGGCGCGCAGTCCAAAGCATCTGATCGCAACGATGGCGCGGGGCATGATGTGGAGCTGGCGGCGCTGTGAACTCGCGGATCAGGTCGCGGTGGCGGCGGCCCGGGCTCTGGCATGCGCGCTTGCGACGACGCCGAAGCCGGGGGTTGCGGACAGGGCGGAGCGCGGTGAATGGGACAAGCCCGGCGTGCGCGGCGGTACGGCGTATTTTTCGTTCCTCGATTCGACTGCGGCGCTACTGCCGTACTTTCGCGATTGCGCGACGGCGGGCTTTGACGGCGCGGCTGACGCGGAGCGGTCGGGCGAAGGCGGAAACCCGCGAGCCGCGTTTGAGTCGTTGTGCGGCGCAGGCAAACTCGCACAGGCAAAAATGGCGAAAATCACAGGCAATGCCGACGCGCACAAGGGGCTGATTTTTTCGCTCGGCGTACTCTGCGCCGCGTATGGCTGGCTCCGCCGCACCAAAACGACGCTGTTTCCCGGTGAGCTTTTCGACACTTGCCGTGACATGACCGAAGGCGTGATGGGCGAGCTTTCGGACATTGCGGTCGAACACGCGAAAGTGTGCGTGGAGCGTGGCGCCGCACTCTCCGGCGTCGTGGGCATCCGGGGAGAGGTCTCGCGGGGCTTCCCGAACGTGCGCGAATACTCCCTGCCGATGCTGCGCGGTATGCTGCAGCGCGGGCATGGTATGAACGACGCCGGACTCGCGGCGTTTTTGGCCCTGCTCGCGCATGTGGACGACATGGCGATCCTGAATGATTCAAACGCGGCGACGCTGCACGACATCCAAAGGGCGGCCGCGGAGTTCCTCGCATCCAACCCGTCGGGCGCGGCCATGCGCCGCTGGGCGGGGGAGACGGACCTGCAGTTCGCCGACCGGGGTATCAGCGCGGGCGGCTGCGCCGATCTGCTCGTAGTCACGTTTTTCGTCTGGAACCTGTTCCGCGACTAAAGGCGCGTATGCGGGCGGACTGCGAGCGACGCCGGTTTGACTTGCCGCGCGGGGCCGTGCTACACTTATGC
>JAITSR010000424.1 GCA_031287655.1 Clostridiales bacterium | reverse complement strand
CGTTCGCCGCAGTCGTGAGTTTATTCGCGGCCACAAAGAGCGTCAGCGTCGCGGCATACGAGAGCGCGCCGACAATTTGAACCTTTGAGAACAGGAAGCGGGGACGCCCCAAAAGGATCGCGAACATCGCGGCGGCCGCGGCGAGCGAGCGGAGCGCGGAGATCGTCAGGGGGTGCGCGTCGGTCGTTTTGATAAAGACGCCGCCAAGGCTCCACAGAACCCCGGTCGCGATCAGGAGCGCGACCGTGCCCTTGCGCCCCGCGATCCCCGGCGACTGCCGCGCAGTTTCCGGCGTCGACCGTCCGGTCCCCGACGACTGCGACGCGGCTCCGCCCCGGCGCGAATCCCCTCTCCCCTCCGCCACTAAATCAGTTTTTCGAGCAGCTGCCCGCTCCGCTCGAGGAACGCCGTCATCGCCGCGGGCTCGAGCGGCTTGTTGCTCATCATCGCCATGTCGTAGACGTGGCGGCAGATCAGGTCGACGTCGGCCTGCTTTTCGTTTTCCCGTTCGAGCTTTGCGACCGCGCGAATCAACGGGTTGCCGCTGTTTAAGATCAGGGTCTCGTCTTTGGGGAACATCGCGGACATATCCATGCCGCCGCCCCCGTACATTCGGCTCATGTCCTGCATACGCCGCGAATACTCGGACAGCACAATCATGCCCGGCACGGACTTCGCCTTTAGCGGCTCGAGCCGCAGCTTGATCTGCTCGTTGCCCGACGCCCGTTTAAAAGCGGTTTCGAGCGCCTTTGCGACGCTTTCGGCCTCCTCTTTCGGCAGCGTCTCGTCCGCGGCTTTCAGGCTCTCGGAGACGTCGGAGTCGATCCGCTGAAGTTTTACGGAGTTCTCCTTCGTTTCAAGGAACTGGATAAAATGGCTGTCAAGCATGGATTTTAAGATCACCGCGTCCATATCGTTATCGCGGAACATTTTGATGTACTGCGCCTGCTGCGCCTCGTCCGTCACATAAAACACGGTGTTCTCGTGTTTGGCCTTCGCGGCTTCAAGGTAGCCTTTCAGCGTCACATATTCACCCTTGATGTCCTTGTAGATGATGATGTCCTTTACGCGGTCGTAAAAATTATCCTCCTTGAGACAGCCGTACTTGATGAACGGGTTGATGTCGTCCCAGTATTTGTTATAATCCTCGCGCGCGGTCTCAAACAGCGAGGTCAGCTTATCCCCGACCTTCTTTGTGATGTGCGCCGAAATCTTTTTGACGTAGCTGTCGTTCTGCAAAAAGCTCCGCGAGACGTTCAGCGGCAAGTCCGGACAGTCAAGGCAGCCTTTGAGCAGCAGGAGGAACTCGGGGATCACCTCTTTGATGTTGTCCGCGACAAAGACCTGATTATAGTAGAGTTTGATCTGGCCCTCCATCGTTTCAAACTCGTGCCGGAGCTTTGGGAAATAGAGGATACCCTTTAAGTTGAACGGATAGTCGAGGTTCAGATGAATCCAGAACAGCGGCTCGTCAAAGTCCATGAACACCTTGCGGTAAAAGGCCTTGTATTCCTCGTCGGTGCAGTCCTTAGGCGCTTTTTGCCAGAGCGGGACCGTGTCGTTGATCGGATCGTATTCCTTTCCATTGTATGAAATCTTCTTCGATTCAGACTCCTGCCCGCCGTCGAGGTCAACGTCGTCAACATCGCTCTCTTCGTCTATGTCGTCGTCGAGGTCGCCTTCGTCGTCACGCGCGTGGTCATGGTCATGTTCGTGGTCATGCGTATGTTCGTGATCCGCGTGCGCGTGGTCGTGTTCACGTGCGTGCTCGTGGTCATGCTCTTGCGCCGCGTCTTTTTCCTTTTTTTCCGCGTCCCGCGCCTCCTGATCCGCATCTACGACGATGATCGGATACGGCATGAACGCGCAGTATTTTCTCAGAACCTCCCGCATTTTATACGCGTCAAGGAACTCCGCGCTGTCCTCCGCCATCACGAGCGACACAGCCGTACCGCGCGCCGCGCGTTCCGATTGGGAGATCGCGTAATCCATGCCGCCCTCGCTGACCCAGTGGACCGCCTCCGCGTCCGGCTGCCATGAACGCGTGTCGATCGTGACCTTTTCCGCGACCATGAACGCGGAATAGAAGCCCAGCCCGAAATGCCCGATGATCTGTTCGTCCTCGCTGATCTTGTCCTTATATTTTTGCAAAAAATCCTGCGCCCCGGAGAATGCGACCTGATTGATGTAGTTCTTCACCTCGTCGGCGGTCATACCGATGCCGTTGTCGATGAAGGTCAGACGCTTTTCGGCTTTTTCGACGAGAACCGTAATCGCGTACCCGCCGCCGCTCCCGTCCCCGGCCTCACCTGTCTCCGGCTCCGGCACGGGGGCCTCCCCGATCGCGACGAGCTTTTGATGCTTGTGAATCGCGTCGCTGCAATTTGAAACCAACTCCCGAATGAAAATGTCCTTTTCGGAATAGAGCCATTTTTTGATAATCGGGAAAATGTTTTCTGCGTTGATGGATACGTTTCCGCTTTCCTGAATCATGTTTAGTAACCTCCTGACTTTACGATTGTATGATATTTGATCGGCGCTTGCGCGGCCTGTGTGTGAGAATGTACTCCCGTGTGATCGCCTCATATTCGGCGCGGACCGCCTTTATCACCGGATCGTCCGCGGAATGAAATATCAAGTCGTCTATCCGGGAGACCGGGAGCAGACCGATCGACGTGCCGGTGATAAAAAGACCGCGCACGCCGCCGGACGAACCGTTGGC
>JAITSR010000293.1 GCA_031287655.1 Clostridiales bacterium | reverse complement strand
GATAGTGTACACAACGAGCCGTGGAAGTGAGCGGGAGCGAACGGCGGGGCCTTGACCCGGCCACGGCGACGATTGTGAACACGTTAACCGCTGTCGATTACGATGAGAAAGCGGAGGCTTTATTATGGCAATGAAACCAATCCCGGAGATCGTCGCGAAGGTGAAGCTCGCCCTGCTCGCGATGCAGCGCAATTCGTGGGAGCAGGGCGTCACAATGCAGGCTTTTTTGGAGCAGGGCGACCGCGACACTGTGATCGCGCTCGCGAAGGAGGCCGCGTACCGGCGCGTGCCGGACGGGCGCACCGCGATGATTCGCCCCGACGAGGGCGTGACCGACCCGTGCAGCGTCGGCGAAGCGCTGATCTATGCGAGCCGGGAGACGGGCGACCCGGAACTCGGCGACGCCTGCGACTCCCTTCTGCGCTGGGCGCTTGAGCGCGCGCCGCGCAACGGGGACGGGATCGTCTACCATGTCGCCGCCCGCCCGGAGTTCTGGGTCGACTCCTTTTACATGCTGCCGCCCTACCTCGCCGCGGCGGGGTATCCTGACGAGGCGCTGCGTCAGATTTGGGGATACGCGGAGGCGCTTCTGGATAAAAATGCCGGGCTGCTTTGCCACATATGGGACGACGGCGCGCGGCGGTTCGCGCGGGACGCGTTCTGGGGCGTGGGCAACGGCTGGGCCGTGGCTGGGATCGCGCGTGTAATCGACAGCCTGCCTGCGTCGCTCGCGAAGGAGCGGGCCGCGCTCTGCGCCTTTGCGCGCGAGCGGGTCGACAGCCTGCTGGGTTATATGCGCGCCGACGGGCTGTTTTATGACGTGGTGGACGATCCTTCGTCCTTTGTTGAGACGAATCTCTCCCAAATGCTCGCGTACACGATCTATCGCGGACTCCGCTCGGGCTGGCTCCCGGAATCTGCCGGGACGGCGGGAGCGGCAGGAGTTCCGGGGACTTTGGGGACTTCAGGGGATTACCACGCGGCGGCCGATACCATGCGGGCGGCCGCGCGCGCGAAGGTCGACCGCTTCGGCCTTGTGCGCGGCGTCTGCGGAGCGCCGAATTTTGACAAGCCCGGCGTCGCCGCGGAGGGGCAGTCGTTTTTCCTTCTGATGGAGGCCGCCGCCGACAGATAGTTCACACGCCGCTGCCGCGAAAAGGCCGCGCCGCCAATGCAATATCGGCGGCGCGACCTTTTCGCGCAAATAAAGAATCTCTTTTTGATTTACCGCGTGAGCGCGTAGGTGTCGCGCGCGATCGCGAGTTCCTCGTTTGTCGGGATCACAAGCGTGCGCACCTTCGCGCCGTCCGCGCTGATGTCGATCTCGCAGCCCCGGATTTTGTTCTTTTCCTCGTCGATCGCAACGCCGAGGAAGGCCAAGTCCTTTAGAATACTGACCCGCAGCGGGGTCACGTTCTCGCCGACCCCCGCCGTAAACACGATCGCGTGGATTCCGCCCATCGCGGCGGCGTATTGGCCGATGTACTTGCGCACCTGATAGGCGAACATCGCAAGGCCGAGCCGCGCGCGCTCATTCCCTCCCTCGGCGGCGGCCGTGATGTCCCGAAAGTCGCTGCTCACGCCGGAAACGCCGAAGATGCCGGACTTTTTATTCATGATGTCGTTGACCGCCTTCGTGTCGAGGTCTTCCTTCTCCATCAGCCATGTCACGACCGCGGGGTCGATCGAACCGCAGCGCGTCCCCATCATCAGGCCGTCGAGCGGCGTGTAGCCCATGCTCGTCTCGACCGACTTCCCGCCGTCGACCGCGCAAATGCTCGAACCGTTGCCGAGGTGGCAGGTCACGAGCTTGAGCTGTTCGATCGGCTTGCCCAGCAGCGCCGCCGCGCGCTCGGACACATAGCGGTGGGAAGTCCCGTGGAAACCGTATTTGCGGACGCCGTACTTTTCGTAATATTCATACGGCAGCGCGTACAGGTAGGCGTGGGCGGGCATTGTCTGATGGAACGCCGTGTCAAACACCGCGCCGTTCGGCGTGCCGGGCATCAGCCTCATGCAGGCCTCGATCCCGATGATGTTCGGCGGGTTGTGGAGCGGGGCGATCTCGATACAATCCTTGATCCCCTTTAATATCTCGTCGTCGATCACCGACGATTGGCTGAATTTTTCGGCCCCGTGGACGACCCTGTGCCCGACCGCGGAGATTTCCGAAACGTCCCCGATCACGCCGGTCTTGGGGTCGCGAAGCAGATTCAAGACCGCTTGCAGCGCAACGCCGTGGTCTTTTAACTCCGTCTCGACGGTCACGGGTTCCTCATCGCCGCGCGTCTGCCGCGCAAATGATTTATCCATGCCGATCCGCTCACAAAGCCCCTTCGCGAGCACCGTCTCGTTCGTCATGTCGATGAACTGGTATTTTAAGGACGAACTGCCGCAGTTGATCACCAATATTTTCATTGCAAAAACCCACCCTTTATATTATTGAGATTACAAATTACAGGTTTTGCGCCTGCACGGACGTAAACGCGACGACGCCGACAATGTCTTCGGCGCTGCACCCGCGCGAGAGATCGTTGACGGGCTTTGCAATCCCTTGCAGGATCGGGCCGTAAGCCTCCGCCTTCGCGAACCTTTGCACGAGCTTGTAGCCGATGTTGCCGCTGTTCAAGTCGGGGAACACGAGCACGTTCGCCCGCCCCGCAACCTTGCTGCCCGGCGCTTTCGCCTGCCCGACGGCCTCGACGATTGCGGCGTCCAGCTGGAGCTCGCCGTCCACAACGAGGTCCGGCGCTTTTTCCTTTGCGAGGCGCGTCGCCTCAACCACCTTTGCCGTGTATTCGCTCTTGGCGCTGCCGTAGGAGGAATAGGAGAGCATCGCGACGACCGGTTCCTCGCGCACGAGCGTCTTGAACGACTTTGCCGCGCCGATCGCGATCTCGGAGAGCTCGTCCGCGCTCGGGTTCTCGACAAGACCGCAGTCCGCGAATACAAACGTACCGGCGCTCCCGTATGCGCAATCCGGCACGATCATCAGGAAAAACGCGGAGACGAGCTTTGTCCCCGGAGCGGTGCGCAGGATTTGCAGCGCGGGCCGCAGCGTGTTGCCCGTCGAGTTAATCGCGCCCGCGACCATGCCGTCCGCCGCGCCTTTTTTGACCATCATCACACCGTAGTAGAGCGGATTCTTCATCGCGGCCGCCGCGTCGTCCTTGGAAATCCCCTTCGCCTTGCGGAGTTCGTAGAACGTCTCGACGTATTCCTCAAAGTTTTCGGCGTTCGGGGAGTCAATGATCGTCGCCCCGGAGACGTCGAGCCCGTCCGCGAGCTTTAAAATCTCGTCCTTCCTGCCGAGCAGCGCGACGTTCGCGATCCCCTGCTTCAAAATTTGGGCGGTCGCCCGGATTGTGCGAATGTCCGAACTCTCCGGCAGCACGATTGTCTTTTTGTCGCGCTTCGCATCCGCAAGGATTCTCTCCATAAGACTACTCATCACAAATTACCCCCTCATTTATGATCTTTTTCATATTATTTTATCAGCGCTTCCTTGCCAACTATCATTTTACACCGACGTCAACACTTCCTTGCCAACTATCATTTTACACCGACGTCAGCGCTTCCTTGCCAACTATCATTTTACACCGACGTCAGCACTGCCTTGCCAACTATCATTTTACACCGACGTCAGCGCGTCCTTGCCAACTATCATTTTACACCGACGTCAGCACTTCCTTGCCGACCCACTTTTGCAGGACGGGCGGGACCGGCACGCTGCCGTCCTCCCGCTGGAACTGCTCCACCAGCGCCGGGAAGATGCGGCTCGTCGCGAGGCCGGAGGCGTTCAGCGTGTGGACGAGCTCATTTTTGCGCGTCGCCTTGCGCTTAAAGCGAATGTTGCCGCGCCGCGCCTGATAGTCCATCGCGTTTGACGCGGAGCTGACCTCCTTATAAATCCCCATACTCGGCAGCCAGACCTCTATGTCGAACGTCTTTGCCATCGACGCGCCGCAATCCTCCGCCGCGAGCTTGGACACGCGGTAGTGCAGCCCGAGCCCGCGCACGAGCCGCTCCGCCTTGCCGACGAGTTCCGCCAGCGCGCGGTCGGAATCCTCCGGCAGCGTGTACTGCACCATCTCGACCTTGTTGAACTGATGCCCACGGATCATGCCCCGTTCCTCGGCGCGGGCGCTGCCCGCCTCCTTGCGGTAGCACGGCGTATAGGCAAAATACTTTTTGGGCAGCTCGTCCTCGTCCAGCACCTCGTCGCGGTGGACGTTCACAAGGGCCGTCTCCGCGGTCGGCAGGATGAACTGGGAAAAGGCGGCGCCCTCGCCGCGGCCCTCCGGCTGGGTGAGCGTGAACACGTCGCCGTCAAACTTCGGGAACTGGCCCGCCGTATAGCCGCACTGATAGGTCAGGATATGCGGCGGCAGTATAAACTCATAGCCGTCCTTGATATGTTCTTCAATAAAGTAGTTCACGAGCGCCCACTCAAGCAGCGCGCCGTCGCCGCGATACAGCCAAAAGCCGTTGCCGCCGAGCTTTACGCCGCGCTCATAGTCGATCAGCCCGAGCGCCGTCACGAGGTCGACATGGTTCTTGAACGGGAAAGAAAACACCGGCGCCTCGCCCCATACGCGCACGACTTCGTTATTCTCTTTATCGCCCGCAACGACGTCGTCCGCGGGCATGTTCGGCAGCGCGGCGAGGAAGCCCGTGATCTGCGTTTCAAGCGCGCCGATCCGCTCGTCACTCGCCCTGATTCGGTCGCCGGTTCCCTTCATTTCCTCCATCAGTCCGGACACGTCGTCCCCCTGCTTTTTTAAGCGCGGAATGTCGGCGGAGACCTTGTTGCGCTTCGCCTTCAACTGTTCGACGTCATAAATCAGCTCGCGGCGCTCCTTGTCCCACGACAAAAGCCCCGTGAAATCCACGGCGCAATTGCGCTTTGCGAGCGCGTCCGCGACTTTTTTCGGGTCCTCCCGGATCAGGTTCATATCCAGCATACCGACGACCACCCTCCCTTATGAGCAGCAATTTCAATATTCGTTATCCTATCATAAGCAGGCCGAAAATTCAACATTTTACACGGCGGCCGCGTAATCAGCAGCGGGATTGCAGGGAGCGGCAGGAAGTGGTAAAATGAAATCAGGCGGTGGTGAATTGACGTCGGCAAAGGCTGAGGAAATTATCTCTAAACAAAAGCCCATTGATCATGCGATTGTTAAAAGGGCTAAAAATGCCTTGGCGCGCAAAGGGATTGTGTTGGATCAGTCGGGGGGCTGAACATACTATGTTTGAGATGGTTGTTGACAATGTGCTTGCTATTCATGGAACGTATTCTGTCGGTGGGCGCTGTAATAACAAGTGGGCTTTTAGAAGTCCAGTCGTAGATGAGCGTGGCACAGTATA
>JAITSR010000196.1 GCA_031287655.1 Clostridiales bacterium | reverse complement strand
ATGAACATCATCACGGGGTATATCCCGTCGTCCGCGGGCATAGTGAAGGTCGGCGGCTACGACGTGATGGAGGAGCCGGAAAAGGTCAAGCGGCAGATCGGCTATTTGCCCGAGCAGCCGCCGCTCTATTTTGACATGACCGTGCTCGAATACCTGACGTTCGTCGCCGAGTTAAAAAAGACGCCGAAAAACAGGCGCAGAGCCCAGATCGATGAAGTGATGGAGCTGATGCGGATTGAGGATCACAGACGGCGCCTGATCAAAAACCTCTCAAAGGGCTACAAACAGCGCGTCGGTTTTGCGCAGGCGCTGCTCGGCGACCCGGAGGTGCTGATCCTCGACGAGCCGACCGTCGGCCTCGACCCCAAGCAGATCATCGAGATCAGAAAGCTGATCAAAACGCTCGGGAAAAGGCATACGATCATTCTGAGCTCCCATATTCTGCAGGAGGTCAGCGCGGTGTGCGAGCGCGTGATTATTATCAACAAGGGCCGGATCGCGGCTGTCGACACGCCGGAGAACCTTTCAAAGGGCATGGGTTCGGGGTCGCGCCTCTCCGTGACGATCGCGGGCGCGCAGGGCGCGGTGACTTCCGCGATTTCAGAGATTTACGGCGTCAAGACCGTCGAAAAGCTCAATGAAAAAGAGCGCGGCGTCACGAACTACCTCGTCGAATCCGACAAGGAGCTCGACATCCGCCGCCCGCTGTTCTTCGCGATGGCGCAGATCGGCTGCCCGATCATCGAAATGCGCTCAATGGACTTCTCGCTCGAAGAAATCTTTTTGGAACTCGTCGCGAGCGAGCGGACCGTCGACGACGGCGCGGACGGCGCCGCGGAAGCGGGCGGCGACGGGGACGATGGCGGCGCCGCCGCCGAAGGCGCGGAGGACACGGCGAACGATATGCCGTCCGACGGGGCTTCCGACGATTCTCAGGCGGGGCCGGACCAAGGAGGGGAAGCATGAGCGCGATTTTCAAAAAAGAAATCAAATCCTATTTCTATTCGCCGATGGCGTATATCCTGATCGGCATTTTTACGGTTCTGACGTCGATCTTCTTTTACCCGTACCTTGCGTATTACAAGCTCGGCGACTTTTCGGTGATGCTCGACACGATCTCCTTCTTTTTGATCTTCATCATCCCGGTATTTACGATGAGGCTCCTGACGGAGGACCGCAAAAACGGGGCGGAGGCGCTGCTTCTGACCTCGCCGACATCGCTGCCATCCGTCGTGCTCGGCAAGTATTTAGCCGCGCTCTTTGTGTTTTTTGTGATGGTCGCGGTCTCGTGGGTCTATCCCGTGATTCAGGTCGCGTTCGGCGGCAGGATCAGCGCGCAGCTGGTCGGCGGCTATCTCGGCTACTTTTTGCTCGGGGCGTCTTTTATCGCGTTCGGGCTGTTCGCGTCGTCCCTCACGGAGAACCAGATCATCGCGGCCGTGATCAGCGTCGCGGGCCTGCTCGTGATCCAGATCGCGGAGTCGCTCTCCTCCATGCTCGGCGGTATTCCGGGGCAGGTGTTGGAATGGCTCTCGCTGCTGTCGCGCTACCGCGATTTTTCGAGCGGCATCTTCGGCATCGCGCCGATTGTATACTTTTTGAGTTTCATCGCGCTGTTCCTGTTTTTGACGGTGCGTGTCATAGACAAGCGGCGCTGGAGCCAAGGATAAGGGGAGGAAGTGAAGTATGAAACTGTTGGACGGTATCGCGCGGGCGATCCTGCGCTTTTTTCGGAATAAAAACCTCAAATACGGCGTCAATTCGATCGTCGTGACCGCAATCGTGGTCGCGCTGCTCGTCGTGCTGAATCTCCTTGTCGGCATCCCGCAGATCAAGTTCGACCTGACGCCGAACCGGCTCTATTCGATCGGCGATACGACAAAGGAGCTGCTCTCCGGGCTGACCGAGCAGATCGAGGTCGTCGCGCTGTTCGACGAGCTGCAGCCTCCGTCAACGTACTACGTCTCGGCGGCCGACGCGGAGGACGCGTTAAAAATGCTCGACAGCTACACGTCGTACCCGAATGTCAAGCTCACCTACGTCGACCCGGACAAGAACCCGGGCTTCATGCAGGAGCTCGACCCGGACGGTACGCTCGCGCTCGCGAAGGGGAACTTTGTCGTGCGCCGGGGCAATAAGACGAAAAAACTCGTGTTAAACGACCTGTTTGAGATACAGACAAACGAGCAGACCTACGAGTCGCAGGTCGTCGGTATGAAGGCGGAGGAGGCTTTATCCGGCGCGATCCAGTATGTCGCGGCGCATGAGACGCCGATCGTGTACTTCATCGAGGGACATGACGAGCTCGCGCTCAGCGACTTTGCTTCGCTGCAAAGCTATCTGCTAAACAACAACTACCTCGTCGAGAGCCTTTCTTTGCGGTCGCTCGAGGCCGTGCCGGCCGACGCGGAGCTGCTCGTGTTCACGTCGCCGAAACTCGACCTTTTCCAGTCGGAGGTCGCGATGCTGCACGACTATTTCTTCAACGAGGGCGGCAAGGCGATGTTCCTTTTCGATTACAGCGAATACGCGGCGGACCTTGAAAATTTCAACCGCGTGCTCGGGGAGTTCAACCTCGCGATCAACAACGACAAGGTGCGCTCCGACGACGACAACTACCATGCGCCGGAGGACCCCTATACGATCTTTTTTGAGAGCGGCAGAAACGTCGTGTTCTCGGAGGCGATCCTGACGATTTTGAGCAACTCGCGCAGCGTGTCGCGCCTGATGAACACAAAGGAGTGGATTACGCAGACCTCGCTGCTCACAACGTCGGCGCTGTCCACGTCGGAGCCGCTGACGGCCTCGGGGACGGAGAAGGGCGGCCCGCTCGACATCGCGGTCGCGGTCGAAAACACGGGCGGCATGGCGGCGTCGAAGATCATCGCGATCGGCAACGGCTCTTTTATCGCGGATTCCGCGGCCCGGCTCGGGGCGCAGATCTATCAGGTCAACGCGCGCATGTTCCTCTACTCCCTGCGCTGGCTGCTGGGCGAACAGGATACGCTCACGATTGAGCCTAAGGACTATTCGATGCCGCAGCTCACGATTACGGCGTCGCAGACGAACGCCGTCGCGATCGGGGTCGTCTTTGTACTGCCGCTCCTGATTATGGGCGCGGGCCTTGTCGTCTATCTAAAACGGAGGCATCTATGAAACGGTATCGAAGCGCGCTGATTTTGCTCGGTGTTTTGGCCGTGATGATCGGCGGGTACTATTATTTTGCGGTCCTGCGCCCGGCCTCCGGCACGGAAGAAGGCGCCGACGGCGCGGACGGCGCGGCCGCCGCGTCGGAGACGGAAAAGCTCGTCGACCGGACGGTCGACGACATTTCGACGCTGACGATCGAGTACGAGACCGAGGAATTTGTGATTCTCAAGGAGACCGTCAAGGAGAAAACCGAGGGGAGCGACACGGAGCGCGACGTCGTGCGCTACCGGCTGACAAACCGGGACGACATCCGCGCGGACAGCTCAAAGCTCTCGAGCGCCGTGTCCAACTTTTGTTCGCTGACGTCGAGCAAGGTCGTCGAGGAAGCCGCGGCGGACCTCGCGCAGTTCGGCTTTGACGGCCCCTCGGCGGCGCTTTTGACGGGCAAGTTCCAAGACGGCGCGGAAATCTCGCTCGAGATCGGCGCGAAGAACCCGACGGGCGACGGCTACTATGTGCGGCGCGCCGGGGAAAACAAGGTGTACCTCGGCTCGATGTACTCTGCGGAGAGAATCCTGATCCAAAAAGCCGCGATCGCGGACCTCGCGGTGACGGCGCTCGCGGAGGACGGCCTTGCGCGGGTCTCGATGAAGCGCGCGGGCGAGGAACTGTTTTCCGCGTGGCGCAAAGCGCAGTATACATGGGAGCTCGACTACCCCGTGACCGCGCCTTTTAACGCGCAGTCGGCGAGCCTGATCTTTGAGTCCGTCAAGGAGCTTGCCGCGAGCAGCTACATCGCGCTCGGCGCGGACGAGGCGGAGATCGCGGAGTACGGGCTGGACAAGCCGAAGTACGAGCTCACGTTTGAGCCCGCAGACGGCGGCGCGCCGACGACGCTGCTTTTTGGCAGGGAGCAGAACGCGCGCACGACGATCTATGCGATGCTCGGCGGCACGACGGATATTTTCACGCTCGCGCTCACGGGCTTCGGCTATCTGGATAAGCCGATGAAGGAGTTCGTCGACTCGTTCGCGTATATCGTGAACATCAATCAGGTCAACCACATCACGGCGTCGTTTGACGGCCTGACCGTAAACTGCGACATCACGACCGACCCGGACGACAGTGACAACGACCGGTTCATCGTCGACGGCGACGATGTGTCAAAGCTCCAAAACGACAAGGACAAGTCGTACTTCCGCGCGTTCTATCAGGCGCTGATCGGCATCGTGATCTACGACCTCGAGCCTGCGGGCGCGCCCGCGGGTCAGGCGGACATCACGTTCGTGTATGAGCAAAAAGAGGAGCCGTACACGATGACCGTCGAGTTTATTCCAAAGGACGAGTGGCTCTACTATGTGGTCCGCAACGGGGAGTACGCGGGCATCACGGTAGAAAAGCGCCTCTTTGACAAGCCGGACGAGGGCCTGCGCCCGACATACGCGGCGCTGAAGGCGGCCGCCGCGGCGGCTGCGACTGCGGACGCGGGCGCGGCTGTGGATACGGCTGCGGATACGGACGCGGAGAATGTGAGTGTACCGTGAAAATAGCGATCGACGGGCCGGGCGGCGCGGGCAAAAGCACCGTCGCAAAGCGTCTTGCAGATGAACTCGGCATGACCTATATCGACACGGGCGCGATGTACCGCGCCGTCGCGCTCGCCGTACACAGGCGCGGCCTTTCGACCGGCGACGCGGACGCGGTGCGCGGCCTGCTCGGTTTTATCCGGCTCGGCATCGCGCACGAGGCGGCGACGGGCCGCCAGCTGATTTACTTAAACGGGGAGGACGTGTCGGACGCGATCCGGACGCCGCAGATTTCGCTCGGCGCGTCCGACGTGTCAAAAATCCCGGAGGTGCGGCTCGCGATGGTCGAGCTTCAGCGCGGGATCGCGTCCGGCGCGGACGTCGTGATGGACGGGCGCGACATCGGGACGTTCGTGTTCCCGGACGCTTCGCGTAAGTATTTTTTGACCGCGTCGCCGGAGACGCGCGCACGGCGGCGATTTCTGGAACTGACCGCGAAAGGTCAGTCCGTCACGTTCGAGCAGTGTTTATCCGAATTGCTGGTTCGGGACGAAAACGACAGCAATCGCGCTTTCGCGCCGCTCAAGGCCGCGGACGACGCGCTTCTGGTCGAGACGGACGACATGACCGAGGACGAGGTCGTCGCGGCCCTCCGCGCCGATCTGTTGAACCTCGGACTGTGTGGCGCGGGGCCTTGACGCGGCTACGCCGCAAAACCGAGCCATCACAAGGCGTTCGAGTTTCCGAATAAACATAAGTTTGGAAAGAGGTGCATTTACTCCCGTATGTTATTCTTCCTGCAAAAGCTCTTGCGTCTGTTTATCGCGGTGTTCTACCGCGTGACTGTCAGCGGAGCCGGGAATATCCCCGCGTCCGGCGCGGGCGTCGTCTGCGCGAGCCATCAGTATTCTTTGGACTTGATTTTGATTGGCGCCTATGTCCCGCGCAAAATCCGCTGGAGGGCCAAGTCCGAGCTCTTTCGGAACCCTTTATTCGGCGCGCTGATAACGTTTATCGGCGCTTTTCCGGTCAGCCGCGGCGCGCATGACAGGGAGGCGGTCAAAACCGTGCGCGCGGCCCTCGCCAACGGCGAGCTCTTGGGTATGTTCCCGGAGGGTACGCGCGTTCGCGATACCCAAAAGCGCCCGGAATTAAAGCGCGGCTTCGTGACGTTCGCGGAGAGCGTGCGCGCGCCGCTGCTTCCTGTCTCGATTCGCTACGGGGGCGGTCCGTTCGGTCCCGGAAAGCTGTTTTCGCGCATTACGCTGACGTTCGGCGAGCCCGTGTCGTTTTCCCCCGACCGGAAATACAGCCGGGAGGAACTCGACGGGATCGCGGAGTCCGTGATGTCTGAAATCTATGAAAAAATTATTTGTTAATTTTTATGAATGGTGGTATAATGAAGTGCTGTCTTAACGAAACGCGGGGTCTCGCGGCGGCAAAGCGCTGTCCTATCGGCTTTCGCGGCACGCGGGTTTTTGCTACGGCGTCAGCCGCGCCTTGGAAACCGTGAACCGGCTGCTCGGTTCCGACGGCGCCCAAAAGGTTTTTTTGTGGGGGCCGGTGATTCACAATCAAAAGGTGACGGATGAACTGGCGTCACGCGGCGCGGTCGTCGCGGAAGACTACTCGGAGCTTTTGCCGGGCGCAACCGTCGTGGTACGGGCGCACGGTGTCGCGCCGGACGTGCTTTTAGCCTTTGATGAGATCGGCCTTTCCTGTGTCGACGCGACCTGCGCTCATGTGCGCAAGAGCCAGTTGCTCGCGCGGGAGCGCGCCGGGGCGGGGGATCGGCTGATCCTCGTCGGAGACGAGGGCCACCCGGAGATCATCGGCCTTTCCGGATGGGCGGGCGGCGGCGCGTATGCGCTGGCGGACGCGCAAGGTGTTTCGGGGATCCCGGAGGAATTTTTTACGCGCGGCGCGGTCAGTGTGATCGCGCAGACGACGTTCGACGGCGCGAAATACCGGGAGATCGCCGACGCGCTTTTGGCGCGTTGCCCGGACTGCAAAATCTATGATACAATATGTGAGGCGACCGCAAAAAGGCAGAGCGCAGCCGCGGAACTCTCCGCCGATTCGGATGTCATGCTCGTGATCGGGAGCGTGGGGAGCGCGAACACGCGCAGCCTGTATCAGATATGCCGGGAGCGCTGCGGCGAGTGTTATTTGATTGAAACAGCCGGTGACTTACCACCTGAATATAGTTTAAGAGAGAAGCGGATTGGGATAACCGCGGGTGCTTCGACACCGGACTGGATAATTGAGGAGGTAATATCTAAGATGGAAGAAATGAAGAGACAAGACGGCGACATTGATTTCGCGGAAGAAATGGAAAGCTCCCTCGTCACACTGCAAACGGGGCAAACTGTCAAGGGGCGGATCATCCGGTACAACAACACGGAAGTTTATGTAGACTTGGGCTACAAATCGGATGGGGTCATCCCGATCGACGAGTTTGTTACAGAGTCCGAGGAGGGGCCGGTAAACAATATCAATATTGACGACGTGATAGATGTGTTTGTCGTGCGCGTCAACGACAGCGAGGGGACCGTCCAGTTGTCGAAGAAGCGTGTCGATGAAAAGAATAACTGGGTTCGGATCGAGGAAGCCTTTGAAAACAACGCGGCGATCAAAGCAATCGTCACCGACGTCACGAACGGCGGGCTGATTGTGACCTCCGGCGGCGTGCGGATTTTCGTACCCGCGTCGCAGGTCAGCGACCGCTATGTCGAGGATTTGCGCGGCTATCTGAGAAAGGCCGTCGAACTTCGGATCATCGACTATAATAAGCAAAAACGCAAGTTTGTCGGCTCAATGAAAGTGCTGATTATCGAGGAAAAGCGGCGCGCCGCGGAAGAACTTTGGAACGACATCGAGGTCGGCAGGGAGTATGACGGCACGGTCAAGAGCCTCACGGCGTTCGGCGCGTTTGTCGACATCGGCGGCGTCGACGGACTCGTACACATTTCCGAACTCTCGTGGAGCCGGATCAAGCACCCCTCCGACATCGTGAAGGTCGGCGACAAAGTCGTCGTGCGCGTCGTCTCACTCGACCGCGATAAGAAGAAGATTTCGCTCGGATACCGCAAGGAAGAAGACAATCCGTGGTATCAGATCGAAGAAAAGTATCCGGTCGGCACAATCGTCACAAAGAGGGTCGTGCGCATTGCGCCGTTCGGCGCGTTCGTTGAGTTGGAGCGGGGCGTTGACGCGCTCGTGCATGTGTCGCAAATCTCCGACACGCGGATCGCAAAGCCGGACGACGTGCTCCATGTCGGGATGGAAGTGACCGCAAAGATCACCGAGCTGAACCTTGAAACAAAAAAGATCAGCATGAGCATAAAAGAAGTCGAGCCGATCCCGTTCGCCCCGGAAAGGCCGGAGGGGGCTTCGGATGACGGCTATGAGGACGACTTGCGCAATCTGCCGACGCAGCATGTCGAGGAGATGCGAACGACGCTGGGCGACGCGTTCCGCTCCGCGGGCGGCGCGCTCCCGAATGACGACGCGGCGGCCGTCGAGACGGAGCGTCTTGACGCGGCGGCGAACGTCGGCACGACGACCGAAGCGGAAGCGGCTCCGGCGGTCGCGGAAGAAGAAGCAACACCCGCCCCGGCAGCCGAAGAAGAAGTATCTGCGGCTGCGGAGGAAGTGTCTGCTCCGGTAGCCGCAGAAGAAGCGGCTCCGGGAGTCGAGGCGGATGCG
>JAITSR010000156.1 GCA_031287655.1 Clostridiales bacterium | reverse complement strand
TATCATCCCCTCGGGCAGCGGGGCATCGGTTTGACAAGCGCCTCTGGTTTTGGATACGCGCCTGACGCGCTCGATTTCGTCGCCTATCTGCAGTCGGCCAACAGCGAGACATTGCTTCTCCCGCAGTGCGAAACGGCGGAGTGCCTGAAAAACATCGAGGAAATCGCATCGGTAGAGGGGATCGACGGAATTTTTATAGGTCCCATGGATCTTTCCGCCGCACTGGGCAAGACCGGACAGTTTGACACGCCGGAATTTGCCGCCGCGCTCGCAAAGGTTCAAAAAGCCTGTAAGGAAGCCGGAAAATACTGTTTTATTTACGGGCTGAATGCGCAAAGCGCAAGTACCTTATTCGCGCAGGGCATGGACAGCGTCGCGGTCTCTCTGGATGCGGTCGTCTATGTCGAAGCCTACAAGCGGCTATTGGCGGAAATCAAGCGCTAATTGCAATCTCCGCTTCCATAAGGATATTAAGCCGACAGCAAAACGCAGGTATCAACTAGACCTGATGTTAAAAGAAAGAAGGCCCCGTCAGGGGCCTTTGCGCTTTCGTTTAGCAGAACAGCGGAACCGTGGATTTCGACGTCACGTCGAAATAACCATATTCGGAGATACGCGCGTTTGGCGAGACCAGAAGGGCCAACGTGGCGATCCGCATGGGGTTGGCGCCGGAACCATTCTCTGCGGCAAAAGCGTCATGCAGGTCCGCGTAGTCCTTCGCGACTGTTTCCGGCGGATTGGCGCTCATGAGGCCGCCCACGGGTAAAGGCACGAGATGCGAGCCGCCGGCGCCGCTGACAAAGCAGATGCCGCCGCCTGCGCGCTGCAGCTGCTGCGCGGCCTGAAGGGCCAAGGCCGGGTCCTTGTAGACGACTATGAGGTTGTGCGAATCGTGGGAGATCGTGCTGGCGATAGCGCCATGCTCCAAGCAAAAACCTTGCAAAATACCGCTGCCGACGCGGTGACCGCCGTAACGATGAAACACTTTGACATAGGTGAGGTCTGAGGCCGGGTCGAGGTCGATACGACCGTCATGGACGGGCAGCGCACACTGTATAAACCGGGACGGGGCGCCGGCGACTGAGATGACGTTGGCCTGTACGGCGCCGTCTGAGCCGGGCGGGGTTTTGATGCAGAAGTCGGACAGAGAAAGAGGGTTGAGGTTTATCGTATTTATGCTCTCAAACTTACCGGCGGAGACAGACTCGCGCGGCGGGCCGTCGTCGGCAATCTGACCGTTCTCTGCGACGAGCTTGCCTCTCACAAAAACGGCGGCCGGAGGCAAACCGACAGAACTGACGTCCCCGCGGAGAATTTGGAAGTCTGCGATATGCCCCTCGGCAATGGCGCCGGCATAGTCTACGCGATATTCCCGCCACGCGTTTAGCGCGGCGATGCGCATGGCGGCGCCGGCGGAAAAACCTTTTTGGATTAAGATGGCCACTGAGCGGTTGAGATGACCATGACAAAGAATGTCGCCGATGTGGATGTCGTCGCTGCAGAGAGAGCACTCACTGTAAAACGCGTCGCACTTGGCGCCGAGCAGCAGGTCGTCAATGTCACAAGAGCCCAGAGAACTGGTGAGCCGGAGATCAGGATGAAAACCGTGACGCAATGCCGCGGCTACATCGGCGCCGCTGCGGTTTTCGTGATTGCTCTTAATCCTGTGAAGACCGTAGGCGGCCAGTGAGCGGCCGCGGGCCGCGAAAAAATGCCCTTGGATGAAGGCGTGCCGCTTGGCGGCGGCGGACACGATACCGCTCATGCGCTCGTCGCCCTTGATCACCCCCAGATAATCCATAACCTCGGCAAGACCGACGATGTTAGGGTACCGCCGCGCGAGTTCAAACATCTCGTCGATGTCGTCGGCGTTCAGATGCGCGCCGGCGTCTTCGTAGCCGGGTACGGCGGGGACACAGGACGGGACGAGAAAAAACTGGCGAATGGGTGAATTTTCGGCACTCTCGAGCATGTAGCGAAAAGCCTCTATGCCGCCGACATTGACGATTTCGTGCGGGTCGGCAAAGATCGTCGTGGTGCCGAGCGGCGCGAGGACGCGCCCGAGGATACCGGGTGTGGTCATCGCGCTTTCGATGTGGGTATGCGAGTCGACAAAGCCGGGGACGACGAGGCGATTGTCGGCGTCATACTCGCTTAACGCGGACATGGGCGCAAAAGGCACGAGCTCCGGACCGTCCTCGTCGTGATACGCGACGTAAACGATAAAGCCGCTCTTGACCCAGATATCGGCGTTTTGCGCTTCGTCGGTGAAGGCGTTGAGGACCGCGGCGTTGCGGACGACGAAGTCGCAGGGGATTTCGCCGCGAACGGCGGCAAGCAGCTCGGGCTGAACCGCGTCATAATCCTCACAAAACCGATCGTCCAGAGAGATGAGTGATGTTGCCATAAATGAATACCGCCTTTCCTTATACGGTCACCGCAAATTTGAGCACTGCCAGAAGAATCAATACGAATGTCATAACACTGGGGACAATGATGCGGGCCGGCTCGACATGGAGTGATTTGTCTACAAAATAAGCGACGATTTGATTAAAGCCGAATACGATCAGCGCGAAGCACAGAGCGACCGAAAAATTATTTGCAATTGCCGTCATTGCGATGACAGCGATGACGGCAGCCTTTTCGAGCTTGGTGTAGACCGCGGGAGCGTGCTCGGGGCTGTCTTCGGCCGGGGTGACGCCTTTTGACACTTTGTCGATGTCAAATATCTGCAAGCACATGCTAAAGCCCACGACCACGAGCGCAACGCCGGAGGCCGCCGCGGGAATCGCAAGGAAGATCGGGCTGAAAAAGAGCGCCAGAGTAAACCAGCCGGCGGTGGAAATGGCGGTAAGGCCGGTGCGTCCGCCGTCTTCCACACCGGCGGCGCTCTCGACGAAAGTCGTGATCGTGGAGCACCCGAGGGTGGCGCCGCCAACCGTGGCGCATGCATCAACGACAAAGGCGCGGCCGGTTCCGGGCATTTTTTTTGTGACAGGGTCGTAGAGACCGGCTTTGGTACCGCAGGCGATCAGCGTGCCGGCCGTCGAGAAAAAGTCCCCCAAAAAGAATATAAATATGTAGATCCAATTCTGTGGCCTGAGCGCGCCGATGATGTCGAACTGAAAGAGGATCGGCGTGATGGACGGCGGGGCGGAAACGACGCCGGACGGCAATGGGGCGTTGCCGGAGGCGATCATCGCGACAGTGGTCATGATGATGCCAATCAAAACCGCGCCGGTGACCTTAACGGTTTTGTCTTTGACCCGCCTTTGATAGAAATACAGAAAAAGCGTGATGAGCAGGCAGATGAAGGCAATCAGAGCGGGCGGGTTTTTAAGATCGGTAAAACCGAGTGAGCCGTCGAAAAGACCGGCGAGATTCATGCCGCTGGTTCCGAGGCCCAACATCATGAGGAACAGACCGATCGCCGGGCCAAGGCCGTCTTTGATGCTTTGCGGAATGTAATCGATGATTTTTTCGCGGACGGAAAAGCCATAGAGCTTTTCGCTGACGCCAAAGGCCTTGAGCGGATAAAAGACAGGCACGCTGATGAGTATAAACACCGTGCCGGATACGAATATCATGCCCAAAGCTTCCTGCCAAGTAGCGTAGCCGGGGTTGACGATCGTGTAGGCAAAGATTGCGTTGGTGCCCATGGCGGTTGAGAGAGCAAACGGGAGCTTGGCAAACAGGCCCATCGCAACGGTGGCGAGTACCGTACAGATGATCGTGCTGGTAAATACAGCCCCGGCCGGCATACCGCAGGCGGACATGATCGCCGGCTGCACGATGATGATGTAGACCATCGTGGCAAAAGTACTGGTACCCGCGCGGATTTCACCGCCGAGGGTGACTCCGCGGGATTCAAGCATAGCTCGGAAATTCATAAGAGGGCCTCCTTTACGGTCGTAGGGATAGGGTTACGGGGCGACGGCAATCATAGACATCATCTCCTTGTCAGACAGATTTGAGTGGAGCTCCATGTTGTAAAGACCCCCCGCTTTGTGCAAATGTTTATTCGGCCATTTGACCTTCCGAATACCTCTGTGATTATAGCATATCAAAAGTGTAACTTGCCAACAATGAAGCGGAGATTTGCAATTCCCGCGAAAAAATGGTAAAACAAAAGCCAAGGAGGGACGGCAATGCGCGACTTCAACATAACCGGTCTGTGCGTACCGCGTATGCACTATATGGTAGATATTTCGGCAAAGGTTGACGAGATTGCCGCGATGGTTGACAAGGGGCTGTATTTCACGATCAACCGCGCTCGGCAGTTCGGCAAGACGACGACGTTTTTTATGCTTGGGGAGCGGCTGAACAAAAAGTATTTGGCCGTCAGAATAAGTTTTGAGGGAGTGGACGACGGCTCTTTTACGACAAATAAGAGCTTTTGTGATATGTTCGCGAAGGTTTTTGCCCGTGCGTTAAAAATCACGGAGGTGAGTCATGAAGCTCTGAGCTCTTGGCAAAAGGACGTTCCCGCCGATATGTTTGAATTAGACCAGTTGATAGCCTCTTTTTGCGTAAAAACTTCCAAGCCCGTCGTCCTTATGATTGACGAGGTTGACAAAACGTCAAACAACCAAGTGTTTTTGAACTTCTTGGGTATGCTGCGTGATAAATATCTCAGACGCAGCGCGGGGGAGGATTCCACTTTCCAAAGCGTCATATTGGCGGGCGTGTACGATGTCAAAAACCTCAAACGCAAAATCACGGGCGAGGAGATTCTAAGCGCCTCCGGCGAGAGAATATATAATTCTCCGTGGAATATAGCGGCGGATTTCAAGGTGAAAATGTCGTTCGCTCCGAATGAAATAGCGACAATGCTGACCGAATATGAAAACGATTGGCACACGGGCATGAACATCAACGAAATATCAGGCGCGCTTTACCGCCGCACCAACGGTTATCCGTTTTTGGTGTCAAAGTTGTGCAAGATGATTGCCGAGGATATGGATAAGGACTGGACGATTGACGGCGTGGAGCGGGCGGTTAAAGCCATTTTGCAGGACGAGAACACGCTGTTTGACGATATGTTTAAGAATATTGAAAACAACAAAAAATTTTACGATTTAATTTACGATATAATGGTACAAGGCCGGGAAATCCCTTTTTCATCGAAAAACCCGACAATTGAACTCGGCGCCATGTTTGGCATCATTATGAACAAAGACGGCAAAGCGGCGGTTTCAAACGAAATCTTTGAGCTTGTAATATCGGAGTATCTCGTTTCAAAAATGGCGACGGATATTTCTGTCACGAGCAAAGTATTCAAAGAGGACGTCGTAAAGGACGGCAAATTCAATATGGCGCTGTGTCTTGAAAAATTCGCCGGGCATTATTATGAGATTTATAGTGAAACCGATGAGAAGTTTTTGGAAAAGCACGGCAGGATTTTGTTTATCACATATTTAAGACCGCTCATAAACGGGCAGGGCTTTTATCATATGGAAACGGAAACCCGTAACACTTTGCGTATGGATTTGGTGGTGGACTATGGCAGCCAGCAATTTGTTGTGGAGATGAAGCTGTGGCACGGCGACAAACGGCACGAGGACGCCTACGAACAGCTTTGGAAATATTTGGACGCCAAGGACAAGGGCGAGGGTTATTTGCTTACGTTTGACTTTCGCAAGGACGGCAAAAAGAAAAAGGGCGAATGGGTAGAGTACAAAGGCAAACGGATATTTGATGTAGTGGTGTAAATTCGTCGCTATTTCTGACGGTACGGAGCAACGAAATGGAGGTTATATGGCGGCGGATACGCAGAAAGGGTTGACCGCAAACACACTAAAAATAATTGCTATTGCGGCAATGACGGTTGACCATTTGGCTTGGCTGTTGTTACCGGGGTATCGCACGGATATACTCACGCTGTCGCTGCACACCATAGGACGATTGACGGCTCCGATAATGATGTTTTTTGTTGCGGAAGGATTTCACTATACAAAAAATATAAAGAAGTATATTCTTCGGCTGTTTTTATTCGCGTTTATCTCGCATTTTGCATATGCGATGATGTTTGCGAAAAGTTTCATACCTTTTCAAAATACCGTGTTTGACCAAACGAGTGTTATGTGGACGTTTGCGTTGGGGTTAGCCGCGCTGACGGTTGCAAAAAGCGAGACCCTCAAATTAAAACCGTGGCATAGGCAAGTCATTGTTTGGGTATGTATCATCGCCGCTTTCTGCGCGGATTGGAGCTCCCCCGCCGCCGTAATCATTCTGTATCTGGGCATAAATCGCGGAAATTTCAAGAAACAAATGCTATGGTGTGTGATTTGGATTGCAACGTACTCAATCGTGTATGCCATATTCATAAACCCTGTATACGGCGCGCTGCAAATGCTTACCGCGCTTGCCATCCCTCTCCTGCACAGCTACAACGGACAGCGCGGTAAACTAAAATGGAAAGGGATGAAATGGGATAATGTCCCTAGCTCCGTGGAAATTGCTCAGACGCAGAATAGCTCCGAATATCTCCCGATAGCTACATTTTATGCTGGTTCTTCCTTAAAAGAATCTCTAAATGAACCGCCTGTATCACGATTCAATGCGGCTATCAGGAATTGTATCTGCCGATACCCTTTTATACGCCTGAACCCGCGCTCTGCCTCACAGAAGGCCACCGCCATGTGACGCAGGATCATACCGCCGGTCGTCCACTTTTTGACTCGTCGAACGATACTGGCCGCTACCGAGTTGGCTGATTCCATGGCATTTGTGTTTGCCAGCGTTTTGCGCAACAGCGCTGGGATTTCCAACCGGTGTACCGTCAGAGTCTCATCAAGTCCTTCCATTAAGCTAGCCGCCGCGTCCGGGTATCTGTACTCCAGATTTCCGGCCAATAGTTCGAGTTGGCGCTTTGCTTCTTCATAGTCAAACTCCAAGTATGCCCTACTGATCGCAAGTCCGACATTTTCCTGCTCTGACAGAGGCAGATGAGCGAGCACATTGCGCTTTTTATGCACTTGACAGCGCTGAATCTGAGCCATTAAGCCAAACGTGTCGTTCACAGCCTTCGCAAGCGCCTTGCTGCCATCCAGAGCAAACAGCCGGGGCGTGTCAGCTTGTAACCCACGCGCGATCAAGTCTGCAAGCAGTTCCTTTACCGCTATGCTGTTTTCCGTTCCGCCTGCCCTTAATCCCAGTATCTTCTTTTCACCTTGATCTGTTATCCCCATTGCCGTGATGACCATCATGGAGCCAACCGACATCCCGTCTATCATGACAGCAGGATATGCATCCAATAATCGGCGGTTTAAAAACTCGTCGGCCAAATGTTCCAGCTCAGCATTATACCGACGGCTTACCTCACTTTTGCTTACACAACCGCGTCCTTCTACCCCGCCATCTACTGTCCGGGCATATTTTCGGGTGCTAACACCACATAGCAGCTGTGTCAGAATTGTCCGATTCAGCATATCTTCGTTTTGGAACACCGCGAGACTGGGCAATTGAAGATCATGGCCGTCCCCTCTGACACGGGGCTTCATAATGCTGATCTTTTCTCCGCCACATACCACCTTCGTCCGCTCCATTCCGTGCCGACTTGCAACCCTTTCGGGGTTATGCTTCCCCTTGGGGCCTGCTAATGCCTCTACATCCTGCTCCAATATCTGCCGCAAGGCTTCAAAGCCAATCTCCTTGCAAAGTGACTGTAGCCCTGCATCCGCGATCGCTCGCAGCGGTGTGCTGTCAATGACCCGTATGCTCCCTGCCGCACTTGTCGCCCCCGTCGCTACCGGTTTACCCTTCTTATCCTTCTTGTCCTTGACCTCCGCGCGCTTGTTCTGGTATGCTCTCATTGTGACAACTCCTTTTGATTTGTTGTGATTTCATTATATATAGTTTACCAGACTATATTCGGAGTTGTCACTTTCAATTTCTACGGAGTTTGGGACAAAATCCGATGGTGTCGAGGTCTTTCATATCGTGCGAGGTCAGAATTCTCGTCGTCCCGTCGCGTGCGTTGCGTTCCTTGAAGAAGTCGCGAATGTGCTTTTTCGCAACAACGTCAAGCCCGATTGTCGGCTCGTCGAGGAACAAAATCGGCGGATTGTGGAGTATTGACAGCGCAATCTCCACGCGCATACGCTGACCGAGCGACAAT
>JAITSR010000076.1 GCA_031287655.1 Clostridiales bacterium | reverse complement strand
CGCGGGGCGGCTGCGCCGCACACCGGAAATTCGGCATAGGGGGGGTCATAAGTATGAAGAAGTGGATTTTAGTGGACCGCACGGCCGCGGGCGGGGCTTCGGGCATCGCGATGAAACGGCTGTGCGCGGCGCTGGGCGGCGCGGGGATCGAGTATGAGCGCGTGATCTCGTGGACGGGCGCGCTGCCCGAGCGGATCGTGATAGCGGCTCCGAACACGGACGCGACCGTGCGAAACCTGCTGCGCAAGAACCCGCTGACAGCGCCCGAGAGTATTCAGCTCGCGGCGGCGGGGGGCGCGCGGTTGATCTCCGGCAGCGACGAGCGCGGCCTCGCGTACGCGCTGATGGAAGTCGCGGAGCGCGTCGAGGCCGACGGGGAACAGGCGCTTTCCGGGCTTTCGTGCGAGGAATCGTCCCCGACGGTCGCCGTGCGCGGCGTCGACCGGATCATCTCAAATACCGCCGACTGCGAGTGGTGGATGAGCGAGGACTACTGGCGCTCCTATCTTGAAGGCATGCTGGCCGCGCGCTTCAATCGGCTCGTGCTGCTTGTGGGTTTTGACACCTCATACCTCTCCCCGGCCTACCCCTTCTTTGTCGACGTCCCCGAATATCCGGGCGTCCGGCTGATCGGCGGCAAGGTTGAACGCGGGGCGCATCTGGCCGCGCTGCGCAGGCTCGGAGCCCTCGCGCATGAATATGGGATGGAATTTGTGTTCGCGACATGGCAGCAGACCCTTTGGCTGCCGAATCAGGTCTCGATGGTCGAGGGGATCGACGACTTGACGGGCTATTGCGCCGCGGGGATTTGCGAATTTGTACTCCAATGCCCGGAGATCGATGTGATCCAGCTGCGCGTGAACCATGAGGCCGGCGTCGGCACACAGGTCACCGCCGAGGAATTTTGGTTCCGGCAGTTGGATGGACTCGCGCGCGCGGTCGCACGGGGCAGGCGTATCAAGCTCGACATGAGGGCGAAGGGCCTGACCGACCCGATGATCCGCTACGCGAAGGAGCTGGGGCTCGATCTGACCGTTTCGACAAAATACTGGTGCGAACAGGCGGGCCTGCCGCATCATCTGACGCGTATGCGCACCGAGGAGCTCGATCGGCTCGACAACTTCAATCACAGCAGGCGTTACAGCTATTCCGACATGTTAAAAAAGCCGCGGCTCCACAAGTTTATGTACCGGCTTTGGAACGACGGCTCGACCGACCTGTTCACATGGGGCGATCCGGACTATGTCCGGCGGTTTGTCGCGAGCATGGCGCTGGGCCGCGCGGACGGCTTTGAAATCATGCCGCCGCTGTCGCTCAAGGGCGGCTCGGAGGACTATCTGTACGCCGGGTGGAAGCTGTTTGACGACCCCGCCTACCAGCCCGAGGGCTATGAGGACGCGCGCTATTGGCTGTGCAACCGCCTGTTTGGGCGGATCAGCTACGACGCCGGGGCGGCGGACGAGGTCTGGATGCGCCCGATGCGGCAAAAGTTCGGCGCGGCGGCCGACCCTTTGATGGCCTGCGTCGCGGCGGGGAGCAAGCTGATTCCGTTTATCGTGGGCTATCACATGCCCGTACACCCGCAGCTCGCCTACTGGGCGGAGTTCAGTACCGGCGGGGCGCTGTTCGCGGAACACAACCACAATCCGTCTATCCGGCGCGTCGGCGTCACCTACCAGAACACGGAGCCGGGCGACGCGGGGCTTTTCTATCCGGCCGACGAATATGCCCGGGACAGCCTTACGGGGCGGGAGGACGGCCGATACACGCCTTGGCAGGTCGCCGCGTGGCTTTCGGGAATTTCCGGCAACATCCGGCGCGCGCTGGAGTGCGCGGAGCGCGTTGGGGTCCCCGAAACGCCGGAGGCGAGGGGCCTCGTTCTGGACATGCGGATGCTCTCTGAATTTGCCCTGTACCACCGCGCGAAGATCGCGGCGGGTACTTATCTCAGTTTCTATCAGGAGACAAAGGACGCGGCGTATCTTCGCGCGAGCCTTGGCTTTATGCGAGATGCAAGGGAGAAGTGGGCCGCCTTTGCAACGCTCGGGGAAAAATATCACAGGCGGCTCGTGTTTTTTGTCGGGAACGGTGGCCCGGCGCGGGACGGGAACTGGAAGGACTTCCTCCCGGAACTGGACGCGGACCTCAAAAAGCTCGGGGAGATGCTCGCGGACGCGAGTGCTGACACGGACACGGAGGCCGCAGATACGGACACGGGCGTCGCGAGCACAGTCGCGGACACGGGCGCGATCGCGGGTGTGAAGATAAACGCGGCCGCAAATTCGATTCCGGATGCGAATGTCGCGCCGCTTGTGTGGCGGGACGACGTACCGCCCGCGTGGAAAGTCGGCGCCGCATTGCCGGTCACGCTGCGAACGGGTCCGCAGGACAGGCTCCGCGGCGGTGTCCGGCTCCGCTATCGTCACACAAACCAAATGGAGGGCAAGTTTTTGTCGGCCGCGATGGAATACAGGGACGGTGTTTGGCGCGCGGAGATCCCGGCGGACTACGTCGTTCCGGAGTGGGATTTGCTTGTATATTTTGAGGCGACGGCGCCAAACGGGGACGGCATGAACTTCCCGGGCCTGTGGCATCCGCAGCGCCCGCTGCCCTATCAAATCGTCGAGGTGGAATCGTGATGCGAATTACGGATATTAAGACATGGCTCGTCACAAACGGCGTTTATCTGAAGATCATCACGGACGAAGGCGTGTCCGGCTATGGCGAAGCGACGATCCCGTTCACGCCCCAATCCGCGTATGGGATGCTCCAAGACATGAAACGCTATCTGATCGGCGAGGACCCGATGCGGATTGAATTGATCTGGCAGTCGCTGTTCCGGGACATGTTTATGCGCGGCGGGCCTTCTCACATGGCCGCGATCGCGGGCGTGGACATGGCGCTGTACGACCTGAAGGGGAAGGCGCTGGGTGTGCCCGCCTACGAGCTGCTGGGCGGACTTGCGCGGGACCGCGTGCGGCTGTACGGGCATGTGACGGGCAAGACCGCGGCTGAAATGGCCGCCAAGGCAAAAGCGCTTGCGGATTCCGGCTGCACGATGATCCGTTTTCGGGCTTTCCACGGCTCCGACGACCGCAGGGAATTTGACTATGCCACGGGCGTCGCGGAACAGCTGGAATATCTCGAGGCCGTCCGCGCGGCCGTCGGACCGAAGGTCGACCTGATCGTGGAGTGTCATGGCCGCTATGATCTGCCGTGGGCGGTCAAACTCGCGAAGGCGCTTGAAAAGTACGATATTTTCTTTATGGAGGACCCGATCCGGCAGGAGAACCCGGCCATGATGGCCGAGCTGCGCCGCCAGACATGCGTGCCGATCGCAACGGGGGAGCGCTGCCACCATCGCTGGGATTTTCGGGAGTTGTTCGAGGACCAGTCGATCAATTACGCGAGGCCGGACGTTTGCCACTGCGGGGGTATGTCGGAGCTGAAAAAAATCGCGTCATACGCCCAGACTTACGGCGTCGCGGTGGTTCCGCACAACACGCAAGGCCCGCTGGGCATGGCCGCCTGTATGCACACGGCGTTTACGATCGACAACATCGCGGTCGTCGAGGCTATTTTTTCCAATCCTGCGAACCGCGGCCCAAAGTCGGAACAGTTTGCCAAAAGCTGGCCTGACTGCGTGGAAGGCTACGCGCTTCCGCCGCGCGGCCCGGGGCTTGGGATAAAAGTCGACGAGGACGCGCTGGACGCCGCGCAGGCTGATTTTCAAGCGCCGTGCCAGCCGAAGCTGCGCGCGTTTGACGGATCGGTACGCGATTGGTAGTAATGAGTAATCAACAGTTTGCCAAAGGAGGCTCGGCATGAAAATATCAAAGGTGGAAACGGCGTGGATCACCGTCCCGTGCGATCCGCCGCAGGGCCTGTCAAGCGGGGACATCACGATGAGTACGGACGCGGTGTGCCGCATCACAACCGACGAAGGTCTCTATGGGATCGGCGAGGCGCGGGGCGCTTCTCTGCCGGAAATTTGCAGGGTGATAGCCGGGGAATATACGCCCCTGCTGCTGGGGGAAAACCCGGTTGAGAGCCAGTATATATGGGACAAGTTGTACCGGCATAAACTGGCTGGGCTGACGCCGCCCGAACAGTCCGGAAAGCGGCCCGACTGGCCTGCGATGCGCCCTTATCAAGCCGCCTTGGCCGCGGTGGACCTCGCCATATGGGACATTAAGGCGAAAGCCCGGAACCTGTCGGTCTGCGAGTTGTTGGGCGGGAAGCCGCATCCGGTCGTCGCGTATTTGTCTAAGGCGTTTTATGTGGAAGGCCAGTCTCTGGACGAAATGTGCCGCGAAGCCATAGAGGAACTGGAGCGGGACGGCTATACCCATATGAAAATGCGAGTCGGGCGCTATGGCCATGAGGATGCGGTACGGCGCATCGCGGCGGTGCGCAAGGCCGTCGGACCCGCCATGAAGATCGGCGTGGACGTCAATCAGGCGTTTGACTGTGAAACGGCGATAAAGACCTGCAAGGCCGCCGAGGAATATGACCTCATGTGGATTGAGGAACCGCTGGGCCGCGCCCCAAAAGGCGCGGACACAAAAAAGGCGGACTATGACTGGGACGCCTGCTTGGGCGAGATCGCCGCGAATACGAGCGTCCCGCTGTCCTCGGGCGAGAACCACTACAATCTCCGCGATTGCAACAGCCTTGTGACAAAGGGCGGAATCCGCTATATGCAATACGACGCGACAAAAAACGGCGGGGCCACAGAATGGTTGAAGGTCGCGGCCCTCTGCGAGGCGAACGGCATCCTGATGGCCCCTCATCACGTCCCCCATTTTCATATTATGCTGAGCGCGGCGATCTCGAACGCTTTTATTGTGGAGTGTTATGACAACAAGCGCCAACACCCCGCGTGGCCGCATTTGTTCGACGGCTTCCCCGAGGTGAAAAACGGGCTTATGGAGTGCCCGACCGGGAAGGGCTGGGGCATGGACATCAATGAAAAATTCTTAAAAAAGCATGGGACGCCGGTCGCGTGGGACTTCCGTTGATTTTTTGAGCGGCATTAAGCGCAAGGCCGTCAGCCCGTTTTGTGTTTTTTTGTCTGGCCTATGCTTTTGCGTATATTGTCCAAAGACATGATCCGCTTTCGTGCCAAAAGCGCTGTTCATGGCATCTGTAACCACTTCCAGATTCTCCATATATGCGGCAGCTCCGTAATGTATGGCCATGTCACATTTTGAAAAGTCTTTGACAAGGGCGGCGGCTTTTTCGACAGCTTCCGCCCATTCCTTTTCTGCCCACGCCGCATATCTTGGGCTATAGAATACGACCTACTTCAAGGCTTCAAGCTTGATAGATTTCTTCGATTTGTTCCCTCTCACAGAATAAGGGCTTGAGCAGAGTTTGGGTAACAAAGTAAAGTTTTGTATCCGCCGCAAATTACCACTTTTCTACCACTTGCCACAAGCGGGACATTTCCCGCCACACGCTGCCTAAAAGGTCTACAACCCGTCAAATATCAACCTTACAAGCGTAAGCTTCAAAAACTGAACACATTCTACCATAACGATTATTAGTTTGCAATACCCA
>JAITSR010000417.1 GCA_031287655.1 Clostridiales bacterium | reverse complement strand
CCGGTGTATTACGTCGACGAGACCCGTGAACTTGCCGCCGTCGATGATCGGCAGCTGGAACGGACAGACGGCTTTGCCGAACAGCTCGGCCGCCTGCGCGAGCACTTTGTCGAAATCGGCGTTTTCATCGTCCATTTTGTTGACAAAGAACATGCGCGGCAGCTTGTCCTCGTTCGCGTAGTCCCAAGACTTTTCGGTGCCGACCGCAACGCCGTCCTTTGCCGAGATCAGGATCAGCGCGGATTCCGCCGCCCGCGCGCCCTGCTTGACCTCCCCGACAAAGTCGAAAAAGCCGGGGGTATCGATGAGGTTGACCTTAAAATCATTCCACTCGAACGGGGCAATCGCCAGATTGATTGAAATTTTGCGCTTAATTTCCTCGGGGTCGTAGTCCGTCGTCGTCGTGCCGTCCGCGATTTTCCCGAAGCGGTCCAGCACACCCGTGTTAAACATCATCGCCTCCGCGAGGGTCGACTTCCCCGCGCCGCCGTGCGAGAGAAAACATACGTTCCGGAGTCTTTTGGTCGTGTATTCCTTCATCGAAAATCCCCCTGTTACGCTCAATTTAAGTGCATTTTGTACATTTAGCATATTGTATCATCGTTGTTATTTTTCTGTCAATCATGTAAAATAAGTTCCATGATACTTCTGAATGTGAAAAATTTATCGTTTTCGTTCGGCACGAACCAAATTTTGGAGGACGTCAGCTTCGCGGTGGACTCCGCGGACCGATGCGGCATCGTCGGGGTCAACGGCGCGGGCAAGTCCACGCTCTTTGAGCTGATCAGCGGCGCATACGAACCGGACGGCGGCGGCGTGATGCTCGCGAAAGCCGTCACGATCGGGTATTTGCGGCAGAACAACGACTACGACGGCGGCGAGACGATCGGCGGCGCGGTGCGCGGCGTGTTCCGGAACGTTCTTGAAATGGAGGCCGGTCTTTCGCGGCTGGAGGACGAGATCGGCGCTTCGGGGCCGGACGACGAGGCGCGGCAGGCGGATTTGATCCGAAAATACGACAATCTGCGCGTCGCGTTTGAGCGCGCGGGCGGCTATGAGTACCAGAGCCGAATCCGCGGCGTGCTGAACGGGCTGGACATCGGGAGCGGCATAGACGACCGGACGCCGCTTTCGATCCTGAGCGGCGGTCAAAAGACGCGGCTCGCGCTCGCGCTGATGCTCGTGGCCCCGCCGGACCTCCTGCTCTTGGACGAGCCGACGAACCACCTCGACATACGTTCTCTGGAATGGCTCGAGGCTTATCTGAAAAATTACCCCAAGTGCTTTCTCGTGATTTCGCATGACCGCTATTTTCTGGACGCCGTGACAAACAAGACGCTTGAGCTCGAACGGCGGCGGCTCACGGAATACGGCGGCGGCTACTCGTTTTATGTGAAAAAGAAAGAGGCCGACCGGATCATACAGGAGCGGCACTACATCAACCAGCAGCGCGAGATCGAGCGGCTCGAGGCGTTTATTGAGCAGCAGCGCCGCTGGAACCGCGAGCGCAACATCATAGCGGCCGAGAGCCGGCAAAAGGCGATCGACAGGATTGAGCGGGTCGAGCGCCCGTCCGCCGCGCTCAAAAAGATCGCGATCCGCTTCGACAATTCGGTCTCAAACAGCCACGACGCTTTTTATATCGACGGCGTGTCCAAGGGCTATGACGGGCGCACGCTCTTTTCGCCGTTTTCCGCGCTTGTGCGGCGCGGCGACCGCATTCTGATCTTGGGGCCGAACGGCTGCGGGAAGTCGACGCTCCTTCGGATTCTTTCCGGCCAACTCGAGCCGGACACGGGGCAGCTTACGGCCGGGCGGAAGATCGACGTCGACTACTACGATCAGGAGCACTTTAATTTGGACGATGAAAAGACCGTGATCGACGAGGTCTACGACGAGAACGCGCGCCGGCCGATCTCCGAAATTCGCGGCACACTCGCGGCGTTTCTGTTCTCCGGGGACGACGTGTTCAAAAAGGTCGGCGTGCTCTCCGGCGGCGAAAAAGCGCGGCTCGCGCTCGCAAAGCTCGTGCTTTCGCGGGCGAATCTTCTGATGCTCGACGAGCCGACGAACCACTTGGACATCGACACGCGCGGCAGGCTCGAAGAAGCGCTGACGAGTTTTGACGGCGTTGTGATCGCGGTCTCGCACGACCGCTATTTCATTCAACGAATCGCGACCCGCGTTTTCTATTTTGAGGACGGGCAAATCTTTGATTTTGAAGGCGGCTACGACACCTTTTTGAGCTTCCGCGCGGCGCAGGCGACAGGCGGCGGAATGAGCGGGGCGGGCGCGAAGAACGCGGCAAACAGCGGCGGGAAGGGCGCGGCGCGCCTGCCGAACGGCGGGAACAACAGCTGGCTCGCCGCGCGGGAGAGCCGTTCAAGGCAAAAGAAGACGGAAACGCGGCTCGCGCGGCTCGAAAACCGGATCGACGAAATCGAAAGGCGGCTCGCGGAAATCGGGGCGGAGATGACGGCGGAACCGGTGATCTTTGACCATGTAAAACTCACAGAGCTGTCCAACGAGCAGCAGAGACTGTCCGGCGAGCTCGACCGGCAGATTGCGGAGTGGGAGGAGCTGTCCGCTTCGGTGCAACGCGGCTAAGTATGAGTCACATCCATGGGAGTGAAGCTGAATGGATGGAATCTACTGCCCCTGAGGGTCGGCGGACGCCTCGGTTTCCAAAGCAACGTCGGGCTCGGCGGAAGCCGTGGTATTGGCCTGCCATTTTACTCTGCGGTTATAGGCCGCGATGTTGCTTGCGTCGACATATTCGAGGTCATGGACGCCGGAGAGCGACTCCAGGTGATGGCGCAGCTCGTGCAGGAGCGTCTTGCGGATTTCCTCCCGCAGCCTTGCGCTCCTGCCGGAAAGCCGCGCGCCGAACACGCGCTCAAAAGAGCCGTAGTAGAGCGCGACATAGCGTCCCAGCCCCGGAATCTGCACGTTGTATTCCCCGAGCACATAGAGACTGTGATCCCGGTCGCCCGGGTGCAGCTTCGCCTCCGGCATGACCATGATCCCGCCGTTCAAATCCCGCAGAATTTCTTCCGGAATCTCCGCCGCGACTTCCTCCAAAAGGCTGTGGAAGACTTCAATATCCAATGGCAGTCCCTTTCCCGTAACTTGTCAGACGCCGGAGTGTTCACAATCTCTCCTACTTGCGGAACAGTTCCTCGTTTGAGAGCGCGAGCTTCGAGTATGTGTACTCGTCCAGATAGTTCTGGTGCTTGATCGTCACCGAACCGCACTCCTTGCAAATGATGTAAATCAGGTCGTCGGCGCCGGGGTACTTTGCCACCTCAAACGATGTAAAATTGTGGCAGTCGCTGCACTTAAAGATGCTTCTGACCTCCCCCGTCCACCCGCAATAGGTACAGACATATTTTTGGATGTAGGTTTTCCAGTCGGCCAGCCTGCCGCATTTGGGGCAGTATTTCTCCGAAACATTCATTACGAAACCACCTTTCCGGTTCAAAATTCCGGTTCGAGCGTTGGGATAAAGAGTAAAAAAATTGCTATTGACATTATCCCCATGTTTCGTTTATAATAAACAGGCACTTCGGATTTCACTCAAGTTTTTGCGTGGCCGAAGGTTTCAATACGGCGCGGAGTGGAGCAGCTGGCAGCTCGTCGGGCTCATAACCCGAAGGTCGTGGGTTCAAATCCCTCCTCCGCAACTTCTCCTCAATCGGGCTTTCAGCAAACGCTGAAAGCCCGATTGTTATAACCGGCGCTTTTGACGCTGCCCGCGCGAGCCTTGCGGACCGCGCGGAGCGCCCGCCGCGTCGTCCGACGCAATTCCGATGCCGAGCGACTCGCGCGCCCGGACCGCGATCGCGGCCTCATAGCAGACAAAGCAATTCTCAACATGTTTATGGTCGGGCTTTCTCGTGATTACGCTGACGAGCGGCACGAGGCCCAATCCGACGAGCATCGTAAACGCGCCCGCGTTGATCGGGGACTGCAGGAGCGGCGGGAAGATTCCGAGCTT
>JAITSR010000360.1 GCA_031287655.1 Clostridiales bacterium | reverse complement strand
CCTTGCCCGCGCCGAACGCGTTCTCCACACCGGCGACCAAGCCGTCGTCATAATACGCGAACGGCTTCGCGCGGGTTGGCAGGTAACTCTGGCGGTATACCCCTCCGGCGAGGCGACCCCCGTCGGAGGAGAGCTCCAGCCTGTGCCACATGTCCGGTCCAAAGGAGGCCTTGCCCTGCTTTGCGCCGAGCAGCTCGTCCAGCCCGCGGGACGGCTGGTGTTCAAACGCGTGGCCCGCCTCGCTAAAGAAGCCGGGGCAGCCCTCCGTAATCAGCGCTCCGCCCGCCCGCACCCACTCGGTCAGTCTTTTGACCGTCGCGTCGCTGAGCGCCACCGGGAAAGGCAGATAGAGCGCCCGATAGTCGTCGATGTGGCCGAGACGGATCGGGTCGGCCTGAACCCCCGCGTGCAAAAAGGCCTCATACGCGCCCTGATAGGCCAGCGAGTAGTAATCTGTCTTGCCATACAGCGCGTAACAGAAAATTTGCGATTCCTCGAGCAGCAGAAGCCCGACCTGCCCGCGGACAGGCTGCGCCTTCCAAAGCGGCAGCAGCGCGCCGCCGTTCGCCCACCGCGCGAGCTTTTTGACCTCGTCGGAGCGCTCGCTGCGCGACCCGTCCAAGTTGTACCAGCCATAGCCGTCAAACAGTCCGCCGTCCTGAAGTCCGCGCCAGCGCGGATTGATAAAGCCCCGCGCGCCGGCAGCGAGCGACATCAGCGCGTCGAACCGAATGTTCTCCGGATCCGCCATGAACTCCTTTTCCAACAGCGGCTCCGTGAAACCGCCGCGGCCCTGCCAATCGGAGTCGCCGACGGCCTCCGCCCGCCAAAATTCCTTGCCGCCCGCCGCGATCCGGATCATGTCGCTGCCGAGCATTGTGTTGCATTTGTTCCCATACCAGAACGTGTAGCCGTAAATATCGCAAAATTCGGCCGCGCGGTAATCGTCCCCGCAGGCCGGGATGTCACAAAAAGTCTTTGCGTTGCCATGCGCGACGACAAAGTGTCCGGGGTCGGCTTCCCGGATCGCGTCCCGGCGCATCCGCATCCACCGGAGCGCGTTGTCGTTTTGGAACTGAACCATGTCGACCGTGTCCGGGAACGGCTGGACCCTCCGCGGCATTTCGATTTCCGCCCAGTCGGTCAGGCTGTATCTGCGCCACGCGCGGCGCAGCTTTTCGAGGTCGCCGTCGTATTTTGCCTTCAGCCACTCACGGAACGCGGCCTGCGTCGCGGGGCAGTAGCACATCGCCCCCGCGCTGTAAAGCGAGCACTCGTTCCAGATATCATACCCGTATAGGCCGGGGTTGTCGCGATAATGCCCCGCCAGCGCGCGCAGGAACTTTTCCGCCTCGGCCGCGACCTCCGGGTTGTCGAGGCACATACGCGTGATCCCCGTGCCGTTGGAATCGTTCATGCCGCTGCTGTGTCTGCCTCCGCCGGCCAGCTCGACGCGCGCGTGCGGATACTTGTGATACAGCCAGTCCGGCGCTTCGGTAATCAGCTCCGCGACGATCGTTTTGATGCCGTGCCGCGCGGCCAACTCCAAGTGCCGGTCGTAGGACTCAAAGTCAAAGGTGTCCGGCGCGACATGCACCGCGTTCCATGTAAACCAGTGGCGAAAGATCGTGTGCCCGTCCTCCCGCGCCACGGCGTAGTCCCGCTCCCAGTCATACTCCGGCGGGTTCGACCGGCGGTAATATACCGCGCCAAATTCGATCGGCTCCTTTGCCTGCGTCCCGTATTTTTCCACAAACGGATGCCGGACGATCAGCCCCGCGTCCGCCAATACATAGTTGCCGCCTGCCTCAGCCGCCCTGCCTTGCGCCTCGCTCATTTTCCTCAGCCACCTTTCATATTTTGATTGCTCCGTACCGGAGCCCCATATCAGCGGACCGCCCCGTATTGATCGCCCCGTGTCGGACCGCCCGCTTCAACGCTATTATACGCCCATATTCGGGCGCAAACAATCAATTTTGCCATTCCGCACCCAAAGCGTGGCGCATAGTCTTCGGCAGTGCTTCGCGAAGTTCTTTTTGGGCCCCCCTATCTCTGCCCACATCTTACTTATTGATTTCCGACAACCAAAACGCGTCGAAAATATCCAAAATATGTACATATACATCAAGGGGGACGGCTTGATACTATTTGAGTGTTCAAAAGAACGCAAATGAAGGAGGCGACGGACAGCATGAAGGATGCGGTGGGCAGAATTGGCGCGTCAACAGGGATCGCGGCGAGCTCCGGTCGTACCGGCTACGCCGAACGCATAGGTCCCGCCGGTCAACCCCGTAAATCCAGTATGCCCCGCGGTTCCGGCGGCCTGCCCGGCGCTTTCCGAGGATTGATTGTTGATTCAAGCGGTTCCGCGGCATCCGAAAACGACGTGTTCAACATTCCGTCGGAGACGCTTCGGCTCGCGACAGTGATCCTTGCAATGCTCCCGATTCTTGTAATTTATCCCTTTGTACAGAAATATTTTGTAAAAGGGGTTATGCTCGGTTCTGTAAAGGGATAAAATAAAAACTAAGAAGGCTTAACACGAACGTGAAAACCAAAATAAAGGAGCGTGAGGA
>JAITSR010000309.1 GCA_031287655.1 Clostridiales bacterium | reverse complement strand
GTGCGGCGCATGTTCGCCGCTGTCGGGCTCGAAGTCCGGGGCCTCGCGCGCGTCGCGGTCGGCGGCCTGAGACTCGGCGCACTCGCCGCCGGGCAGTGGCGGCGCATCTCCAAGGCGGAGGCGGAGCGGATCAAAGAGCCGTTTCTGTTTTCGCCTTAAAATGTTTGCAAAGCGCCCCAAAATTAGGTATAATCAAACGCAATGCGAATGAATCCGGCGCTTACACGAAACATAAAAAACGCAATGGGGTGAAAAAATGTCATTAACGAGCGACAGGATCGCCGCCCTTCGGCAAAAGCGAAATACGCTTTTGGAAGGCGGCGGTCCCGAGAGGATCGAGAAACAGCGCGCCGCCGGGAAGGATACGGCGCGGGGGCGGCTCGACGCGCTGTTCGACGCGGGTACGTTTGTCGAAGTGGACGCGTATGTCGAGTCCCGGGCGGTTGAGTTCGGCATGGCGAAAAAACGCTTGCCGGGCGACGGCGTCGTCGTCGGTTACGGCAGTGTGAACGGCAGGCTCGTGTTTGCCTCGTCTCAGGACTTCACGGTGATCGGCGGCTCCCTCGGGGAAATGCACGCGAAAAAAATCACAAAGGCGATGGACATGGCGGTCAAAATGGGCGCGCCGTTCATCAGCCTGAACGACTCCGGCGGCGCGCGGATAGAGGAAGGTCTGGACGCGCTGTTCGGATACGGCGAAATATTCACGCGCAACACGCACGCCTCGGGCGTGATCCCGCAGATTTCCGTGATCCTCGGCCCCTGCGCGGGCGGCGCGGTCTACTCCCCCGCGATCACGGACTTTATCTTCATCGTCGAAAAGACCGGCAACATGTTCATCACGGGCCCGCAGGTCGTGTCCGCCGTCACCGGCGAAAACGTCACGGCGGAGCAGCTCGGCGGCGCGCAGACGCATACGTCAAAAAGCGGCGTCGCGCACTTCCGCGCGGCAAACGAGGCCGCCTGCTTTGCCGAATTAAAGCGCCTTTTGGATTTCCTGCCGGACAACAACCTCTCCGACGCGCCGGTGCGTCCGAGCGCGGACGAGCTGACCCGGCTGATCCCGGAGTTTGACGAGATGATGCCGGATTCCGCGAGCAGAGCCTACGACATCAAAGGCGTGCTCACGCGCCTCGTCGACGGCGGCGATTTCCTTGAAGTCCAGCCGGATTTCGCAAAAAACATCGTGATCGGCTTCGGCCGGATGAACGGCGGGACGGTCGGCTTTATCGCGAACCAGCCGAACCACCTCGCGGGCTCCCTCGACGTCGATTCTTCCGACAAAGCCGCGCGCTTTGTGCGCTTTTGCGACAGCTTCAACATCCCCATCGTCACGCTGACGGACGTCCCGGCGTTTCTGCCCGGCGTCGGGCAGGAGCACAGCGGCATCATACGGCATGGCGCAAAGCTGCTGTACGCGTTTGCGGAGGCGACCGTGCCAAAGATCAACGTCATTTTGCGCAAAGCTTACGGCGGCGCGTATATCGCGATGAACAGCAAGCACTTGGGCGCGGACCTCGTGTTCGCGTGGCCGAGCGCCGAGATCGCCGTGATGGGCCCGGACGGGGCCGCGAACATCATCTTCCGGAAGGAGATCGCGGATGCGGCGGACCCCGTGGCGACACGGGCGGAAAAGATCGCGGAATACACGGAAAAGTTTTCAAGCCCGTATGTCGCGGCGGCGCGCGGTTATGTGGACGACGTGATCGTCCCGTCCGAAACGCGCCCGAGGCTGATCAGCGCGCTCGAAATGCTCGCGTCCAAGCGCGAGACGCGGCCGTCGAAAAAGCACGGAAATATCCCGCTGTGATCGGGAACAACCTATTATAAACGGAGGCAGATTGTTTTATGAAAAAGTATACGATAAAAGTCAACGGCACGGCGTATGACGTAGAGGTCGAGGAAGTCGGCGGCGGTTCCGCGGCCGCGGTTCCCGCCCCTGCTCCGGCAGCGGCCCCCGCTCCGATTGCCGCCGCGGCTCCGGTTGCGGCTCCTGCGCCTGCCGCGGCGCCGGCCCCCGCGCCCAAGCCTGCCGCAGCGCCCGCCGCGGCCGCGCCCGCGGGTTCCACCGCCGTCACGGCCCCGATGCCGGGCACGATCATGAAAATCCCGGTCAGCGTCGGGGCGGCGGTCAAACGTTCGCAGCCCGTGATCGTCCTTGAGGCGATGAAGATGGAAAACGACATCGTCTCGCCGATCGACGGGACGGTTTTGGCGATTCACGTCGCGCAGGGCGCGGCGGTCAACGCGGGCGACGTGCTGGTGTCCGTCGGTTAATCAATGATGACCCCGGCCCCGCCGGGTTAGGATGGAGGGCGCGAATGGTAAAGATTATGGAAACGGTGTTGCGGGACGCGCATCAATCGCTGATCGCGACAAGAATGACGACGGATACAATGCTGCCGATCCTTGAGGTGATGGACAAGGTCGGTTATCAGGCGCTCGAATGCTGGGGCGGCGCGACGTTCGACTCCTGTCTGCGTTTTTTGAACGAGGACCCTTGGGAGCGCCTGCGCAAAATCCGGGCGAAGGTGAAAAACACGAAGCTCCAAATGCTGCTCCGAGGCCAGAACCTGCTCGGCTATAAGCATTACGCGGACGACGTCGTGACGTACTTTGTCGAAAAGGCCGTCGCAAACGGCATCGACATCATCCGCATTTTCGACGCCGTGAACGACATGCGCAACATCGAGACGGCGATCAAAGCGTGCAAAAAGGAAAAGGCGCACGCGCAGGGCACGATCTGCTACACGATCAGCCCCGTACACAACACGGAAATCTATGTAAAAGACGCCAAGCTGCTCAAGGAGATGGGCGCGGACTCGATCTGCATCAAGGATATGGCCGGACTGCTCCTGCCGTATGAGGCGTTCAACCTTGTAAAGGCGCTCAAAACGGTCGGGCTGCCGATCCAGCTCCACACGCATTACACGAGCGGCGTCGCGTCGATGACCTATATGAAGGCGATCGAAGCCGGGTGCGACATCGTGGACTGCGCGATCTCGCCGCTCGCGCTCGGCACCTCCCAACCGCCGACGGAGCCGCTCGTCGCGACACTGCGCGGGACGGAGTATGACACGGGCCTCGACCTCGACCTTTTGAACCAGATCGCGGACTACTTCAAGCCGATTCGCGAGGGGTATTTGACAAGCGGGCTGCTCGACGCGAAGGTCATGGGCGTCGACGTGAACGCGCTGATCTATCAGGTGCCGGGTGGGATGCTCTCGAACCTCGTATCGCAGCTAAAGCAGGCCGGCAAGACCGACCAGTATGAGGAAGTGCTGCGCGAGGTGCCGCGCGTGCGCGAGGACTTCGGCTTCCCGCCGCTCGTGACGCCGACGAGCCAAATCGTCGGGACGCAGGCCGTGATGAACGTGATCGCAGGCGAACGCTACAAGATGGTGCCAAAGGAATCCAAGGCGCTTGTCAAGGGCGAATACGGCAAGACGCCCGCGCCGATCCCGCAGGCGGTCAAGGATACGATCCTGAAGGGCGAGGAGACGATCACCTGCCGCCCCGCGGACCTGATCGCGCCGGAGCTCGACAAGATTCGCTCGGAGATGAAAGAATACCTCGAGCAAGACGAGGACGTGCTGTCCTACGCGCTGTTCCCGCAGGTTGCGGAGAATTTCTTCAAGTTCCGCCGGGCGCAAAAATATAAGATCGACAGCGGGCTCGGCGACCTTGAGGATAAGACGCATCCGGTTTAGCGGCTGTGACGGCTTTAGCGGCTGCGACGGCGGCGTATGATTTGGTGATAGTCGGGGCGGGGGCCGCCGGGTTGATGGCGGCGGGCGCGGCTGCTAAAGCCGCGCCCGCGCTGAGGATCGCCGCACTCGAGCGCAATCAGACGCCCGGCAAAAAGCTCTCGATCACGGGCAAGGGCCGCTGCAATATTACAAACAACGCCGAAAAAGAACAGTTTATGAGAAATATTCCCGGAAACGGGAAATTTCTTTTTTCGGCGTTCCACACGCTGCCGAACACGGCGATCGTGGCCTTTTTTGAGCGGATCGGCGTCGGCTGTGTGTTGGAGCGCGGCGGGCGCTATTTTACGCGGAGCGGCGACGCGAAGCAAGTCACGGAGGCGCTCTGTCGGCACGCCGCGTCGAGCGGCGCAAAGCTCCTGTGCGGCGCGCGCCTCGAGGCGATCGAACGGGCGACGGACGCGGCTCCGGCGATCGGGCGGGACGCGGACTTGTTCCGACTCCTGCTTTCGGACGGGCGGAGAATCACCGCGCGCGCCGTGATCCTCGCGACGGGCGGCATCTCTTACCCCGCGACCGGCTCGACGGGGGACGGCTACCGCTTCGCCGAGTCCTTAGGGCACACGGTCGTCCCGCCGAGGCCCTCG
Source organism: Clostridiales bacterium (assembly GCA_031287655.1). Lineage (GTDB taxonomy): Bacteria > Bacillota > Clostridia > WRLR01 > WRLR01 > JAITSR01. The sequence continues at coordinate 5,547 of JAITSR010000309.1, read as the reverse complement.
CTTGTGCCGCTCGAGACGGTCGAGGACTGGCCGCGCACGCTCATGGGACTCACGCTGAAAAATGTCACGCTGGAGCTCTTTACGCCGGGCGGCAAGCGGTGTTTTTCTAAGCTCGGCGAAATGCTGTTCACCCACTTTGGCATTTCCGGGCCGCTCGTCCTGAGCGGCTCCCGTCATTTGCTCGACTGCGGCTTTTCCGGCAGCGCGGCGCGGATCGACTTAAAGCCCGGCCTTTCGGACGAAAAGCTGCGCGCGCGCATCGGGCGCGACTTTGAACTCTACGCGAAAAAACGTCTGAAAAACGCGATGTCGGATCTTTTGCCGACGCGCCTGATCCCCGTCGTGATCGCGTGCGGCGGGCTTGACCCGGAGGGCCGCGCGGACGCCGTCGGCAAGGCGGGCAGGGCCAAACTCTCGGAGATATTAAAGAACCTGCCGCTGACGATCCGCGCGGCGCGGCCCGCGTCCGAGGCGATCGTGACCGCGGGCGGCGTCAAAACGAGTGAAATCAACCCTTCGACGATGGAATCCAAGCGCATGCCGGGGCTGTATTTTTGCGGGGAACTGATCGATGTCGACGCCTATACGGGCGGCTTTAATCTGTCGATCGCTTTTGCGACCGGAATGTTGGCGGGCAAAAGCGCCGCGGCCGCGCTGCTGCGCGACTAGCTGCCGCAAGCACGTCGCCGCGCCGTCAAATACCGGCGCAGCCTGCGAAAAAACGCGACGCGAGCGGCGCGTGCCGCCATAGGTCAGCCGGGCAGCTGGCTTTCGTGTTTTTTAAAGAAGTCCGTGCGCGGCTCGAGGAACTTGAACGCGTGATCCGCGGGGTTTTTGACAAGTTCCGAGAACGGGCAAAAGAGGTTCGCCCAGTCAAAAAAGGCGGCGGGGTCAAGGCCGTCCGCCCCGGACCCGGCGGGGATCAGGTACTCCGCAAGCAGCTCCGCGCCCTCCGGCGCGACCGGGTGGATCAGCACGCACGCGAGACGCAGCATGTGGAGCGTGTCGGCGAGTACTTGCGCCCGGCGTTCCGCGTCGTCCGCGGCATCGGCCTCCTTCATGTCGCGCGCCCAGAGCTTGTTGATATTCCGGATATAGGCGTCGAGCAGATTCATGACCTGATGGAACTCGCAGCGAGCCATCAGCGCTTCATAGTCGAGCGCGGCGCAGGCCGCCGCGTCGAGCGCGGCCTGCGTCGGCGCGGTCGCGGGAAGCTTGCCGCCCGTGTATTTCTGCGCCGTGTAAAAGCAGGAGCGCGCGATCCGGTTCAGCACGTTTGTCAGCAGATTCCCCTCTTTGAGCACGGGGTCCGCGTCGCCCTCCTTCGCGTCCGGGTTTAAGGGCTTGGGCTGAAAGCTGACGCTCCGGATTCCGAGCCCGAGGCCGAGAAAGTGCGCGCGGAGCTGCTCCGGCGTGTAGTAATCCAAAAGCTCCCGCGCCATCGGCGGCTTCACCTTGCCGGAGGAACTCGCCTTCTTGTTCAGGAACAGAATATGGTTGCTCACGATCAAATCCGTCAGCAAAAGGTCGTCCGGACCGGGCGCGGCTTTTGGTTTCGCGCCTTGCATCCCAAGGAACAGCGAGGTCTGCGCCGGACCGTAAAAGTAGATGTTGTCCTGCCCGATGAACTGATAGACATGCGCATCGGGACCCGTCCACCACTTTTTCCACTCGTCGGCGGATTTTCCCGCGCGTTCGAGGCAGGTCTGGGTAAAGGAGATCGGCGCCCACAGCGACTCCGGCCACACCCACACGGTCAGGCCGTCCAGCCCCTCGAGCGTCGGCGCGGGGACGCCCCAGTCGATGTTGCCGGTCAGCCGGAACGGGACGAGCGTCTTGCCGGTCCGGAAGTTGATCCCGGCCCCGGAGAGCGTGGCGCAAGCGCGTTCACGCGCATCGAGCCTCTCAAACACGAGCCGGACGCTCGACGACTTGCCGTCGTCCTCCAACCGATAAGACCCGGCGAGACCCGAAAGATCGGTTTGCCGATCCACGGATTCACCTCGCCCGGCCCCGGACCCGGCTTGCCACGGCAAATTTTCCAGATATTCGCGCTTCAAATAGATCACGGGCGGCTCCAAAAATTCCTCTATCGCGCGCGCCGCGAAGGGCCGCGTGTCCGGGCGCTCCCGGAACTCGGTCAGCCACTCGCGCAGGAGTCCGCGAAAGTCGTCCATTTTCAGATACCAGTTCGTGACCTCGCGCATTTCGGGGCGTTTGCCGGTCAGCGTGCTTTTGGGGTCGATCAGCTCAGTCGGCAGATATTGATGGCCGAGGTCACACTCGTCCGCGTAGCCTTTTTCGGACTGGCACCCGGCGACGGGACAGCGCCCGACAACTTGGCGGCCGTTCAGGTAAACCCCTCGCTCGGCGTCATAGAACTGCGCGGTGGAGAGTCGAATCAGATGGCCGTTGTCATAGAGCGTGCGGATAAAGCGCTCCGACATCGCACGGTGGTTCCCGGCGGCGGGCGGCAGACTCGACGCGGCAAAAATGTCCAGCGAGATTTGGTAGGCCGCGAGCGTCGCCTTTTGATCCTCGTGGTTCCGCAGTGCAAAATCCTCAATCGTACCCGTGAGCTCGCCGGACTCGCGCCGTTTGCGGTATTCCTCGGCCAGCGGCGAACCGTAGCAGTCGGTCCCGGACACAAAGATCACGTTTTCGCCGCCGATCCTGTCCCGCAGGAAGCGCGCGAGCATGTCGGCGTGGACAAAATAGCCGCCGATATGACCAAAATGCAGCGCCTTGTTGCCGTAGGGCATCCCGCCCGTGATCACGGCGCGCTTTGGGAAAACCGGACGCGCCGCGAATTTTTCCTTCATCTGTTCGGTCATCAAATTCTCCTAGCTTTCCTGCTTTCCTAACTCTCCCAGCTTACCTAGCGTTTCTGACTCTCTTGATTATTGCAGTTTCTCGAGCAATTCGCGAATCACGCGGTCCGTGTCGTCATAGTCGACTTGGCAGGTGCCGACTTGCTTGTGTCCGCCGCCGCCATAGCTGAGCAGGATCGAACCGACGTCGCGTTTGCTTGTCCGGTTCAACACGCTGTACCCGACCGCGATCGAGCAGTTTTGTTTCAGCTTGCCGTCCACGACCCAGATCGAAATGTTCTGTCGGGGGAACAGGCTGTAAACGAGGAAGCGGTTGCCCGAATAGATCGGGGCGACGCCGCGGAGGTCGGTCAGGATCACGTTCCGGTCGGTCACGGTGTGCTGCTTTAACATGTCGACGAACAGCGCGTTCTGCGTGTGATACAGGTCGGTGCGCTCCTTCACGTCGGGCAGGCTCAAAATTTCCGCGATCGATTTCACACGGCAGGCGTCGATCAGCTGCTCCATCAATTGATAATTGCTGATCCGAAAATCGCGAAAGCGCCCGAGCCCGGTCCGCGGGTCCATCACAAAGCCGAGCAGGACCCAGCCGGTCGGGGCCGCGATTTCCTCCGCGGTGAGTTTTGCCGCGTCAACCTTGTCGACCGCCGCGAGCATTTCGTCAAACTTCGTGAGGTCGTACTGGCCTTTAAAATAGTTGTAGACGACGTGCGCGGCGCTGTCGATATACTGCACAAGGCCCTTTACGGGGACCTCGGCGACGCGCTCGCCCTCGCTCGTGTGGTGGTCAAACCACATGCCGCAGCCCTTGACATAGGGCACGTTCGCGAGCACGTCGTTCTCCGTCACTTCGACAAGGCCGTCTTGAAGGTCCTTCGGATGGACGAACTTCCATGAATCAATCACGTCCATGTCTTTCAGGAGCGCGGCGCAGGCCAACCCGTCAAAGTCCGATCTCGTTAACAGTCTCATAGGACACCTCCGACATAGGATGAAATCGTGTTGCCCTTATACTTACCCACCGACGCCAAAATCAAATCAAACCAAGCCTTCAAATAAAGGCGCGCGAGTCCCATAAATCGCGGCGGACGACGCCGACAAACCGGCGGACGCGCCTTGCAAACCGGCGGGCGGCTCAAAGCGCGGCGAGCGCGGCCTCGACCCTGCGGAGGCTCTCGTCCTTCCCGAGAATATCGGCGATCTCGACCGCGCCGCCCGGCGTCACGGGCTTGCCGGACAGCGCGACACGCAGCGGCCACAGGACTTGGCTGTTTTTGAAGCCGTTTTGCTCCGCGAGCCCGACGAGCGCGGCGTGGAGCGGCTCGGGCGACCAAAGCTCAAGCCCGCGCAGCACGGGCAGCGCCAAGGAAAGCGCGTTTTTGGCGACGTCCGGGTCGGTTTTCATCTTTTTATGCGTATAGAGCTCCGCGGTAAATACCGGAAGCGCGTCAAAAAAATCGATCATACCCGGAATGTCGCGGAGCGTCTCGGTGCGCTGCTGGAGCGTCCGGGAGATTTTAAACGTGTCGAGGCGCGGATCGCGGACGGCCTTTTGGATATAGGGCAGCGCGAGCGCGTGGAACTCCTCCGGGGACTTGCGCCGCAGATACTCGGCGTTGAAGTAGTTCAGCTTCGCGTAGTCAAACGTCGACGGGGACTTGCTGATCCCCTCGATCGAAAAAACACCCGCAAGCTCCGCGACCGAAAAGAACTCCTGATTGTCGCGCGGGGCCCAGCCGAGCAGCGCGATGTAGTTCACAAGCGCCTCCGGAAGATACCCCATTTCGAGCAGGTCGACAAAAGACGGGTCCCCCGCGCGTTTGCTGAACTTTTGGCCGCCCTCCTTTACGATTGTGGGCAGATGGACGTATACGGGGATGTCCCAGCCGAACGCCTCGTAGAGCAAATTGTACTTGGGCGTCGACGAGAGGTACTCGGAGCCGCGGACGACGTGCGTGATCGCCATCAGATGGTCGTCCACGACGTTCGCGAAGTTGTAGGTCGGCATCCCGTCCGACTTGATCAGGACCTGATCCTCGAGCTCGCTGTTGTCGACCGTGATCTCGCCATATACGGCGTCATGGAACACCGTCGAGCCGCCGGAGGGCATTTTTTGGCGGATCACGAAGGGTTTGTTCGCGTCGAGGTTTTGGCGGACCTCAGCATTGGACAGCGCAAGGCAGCGGCGGTCGTAGAAGTTCGTACGCCCCGCGCGCTCATTTTCCTCCCGAAGCCCGGCGAGGCGCTCCCGCGTGCAGAAGCAGTAATACGCCGCGCCGCGGTCGACCAGCTCTTTTGCGTACTCCATATATCCCAGCTTGCGCTCGCTCTGGACATAGGGGCCATAGTCCCCGCCGACGTCCGGGCCCTCGTCATGCGCGAGCCCGGCGGTTTTGAGCGTCTGATAGATCAGCTCGACCGCGCCCTCAACAAACCGCTCCTGATCGGTGTCCTCTATGCGCAAAACGAACCGCCCGCCGTGGGACTTCGCGATCAGATATTCATAAAGCGCGGTCCGCAGGTTCCCGATGTGCATGGAACCTGTCGGGCTCGGGGCAAATCTCGTCCGAATCAGGGTATCCGCCATGTGTGTCTCCTTTTTTACGTTTGCGGCTTTGCGCGCGATGTATTTTCACTATTTTACCCGTTCGCCCGCCGAAAAGCAAGACGTCAGCGACTCCGCTCACAGTTGTCGTCGCTCGCCGCGCGCGCAAAA
>JAITSR010000287.1 GCA_031287655.1 Clostridiales bacterium | reverse complement strand
GCCGGGATCGCGCGCTCCACCGCCTTTAGCGTGGATTCGTACAGGTCGTGGCAGAGCACGATCGAGCCGTCTTTTGCGTCCGCCATGATGTTTTTATACACGGTGTCGGCGTTCCTTGACTTCCAGTCGAGCGTGTCGACCGACCAGTTGATCATTGAGAGCCCAAGTTCTTTTGAAATCTTTTTGACGCTGTCGTTCACGGAGCCGTAGGGCGGCCGGTACAGCTTGGAACGGCTGCCCGTCGCCGCTTCGATCGCGTCGTTCGTTTTGACAAGCTCCGCCTTGATCGCGGCCGCCGAGAGCTTGGTCAGCTGCTTGTGATCCCACGAGTGGCCGATCACCTCGGAACCCTGTTCCGCAACGAGCTTCGCGGTTTTCGCGTTGTCGCCGATCCGGTTTCCGACCATGCAGAACGTAGCCCGTCCCCCGCTTTTGTTCAGCGCGTCCAAAACTTTGGCCGTGTATTTGCTCGGGCCGTCGTCAAAGGTCAGCGCGATCATCGGTTTTTTGGGGTCCGCTTTGCCTGAATCTCCGGAAACGCTCGTCGCGCCGGGCGTGGCGGTCGCGGCGGGCTCCGTGGTTGTGGCAGGCTCGGTCGCGGCGCCGGGTGTGGCCGATGTGACAGGCTCCATGACGGCTGTTGTAGTTGTGGCAGTCTCCGCAGCGGCGGCGGCGGTGAGTTCCGCGGTGGCTGCGGCGGCGGCTCCATCGCCGCGGTCCCGGCTTCTGATCGCGCCGCTCGGCCTTGGCGTGCGGCGGAACGGGGTCGATGTCGCAGTCGGCGACGGTGACATCGAAGATGACGGCGAAGATGACGGCGCTGTCGTTGGAACCGGCGACAGCGCTTGTGTCTGCGACACATATGGCGACACAGAATTTGACACATGTTGTGATGCGGACAGTGACACATATCGCGGCGCAGATAGTGACACGGTTTGTGACACAGACTCTGACACATTGGATTGTGTCGTGATGGCAGGCAGCGCCATGTCACCGTCCGCCATCGCGTTCGCCACGGCATTTATGCCGTTACCCGCCGCGGCGATTGCCGGTGGGCTGAAAGCTCCGCCGACATTTGCCGCGCATCCGGTTGCCGCGCCGAACAGCGCGAGCGTCAGTACACATACAAGCGCAAGTGCGATTGCCCGGGCGATGGACGCCCGTGCGGCCTGCCCCCGAGCGGAGCGTACCCGTGTGACATGTACACGGGCGGCCTGCCCCCGAGCGGAGGGCGTCAGCGGCGCGGACGCGTTAGCCGCCCCGTCAGCCTTATCCGTCGATCTGCCGCGCGCGTTTTTTCTCTTTCGCAGGTTCCGTTTTCCTAATAAGCTCATCTGCATTTGCACAGCCTCCCCAAGATTGCCGTATCAGAGTTGTCCGCTCGGCTTTTTCTTTTGTGTGTTTTGTTTTCACGGTTGTTTTCATTTCACGATTCCATATGGCCATTTTTTCCTTGTAGTTTATCTTTTTCTTATCTATGTATTATACCACGAATGAGCGAATGTTAATCGTTGTATGATAAATGAAACAAACCGGAGGACAGCGGGCGCAGTGAGTGTAAAATTATCATTGCAAGTTACACTTACTGGGGATTGACAAGGGGATTCCCCTTGTCCGCAGTAAGGAGGGTGCTCAGGCTGCAAAGCAGCCGCCGAAGGGAACCATAGGGTTCCATAGCGGGGAGCGAGCGGACTGCGAGCGACATGCTCCTTGTAATCACGCGACGCAACACATATAATGAACCACGAAAAAAAACAGGAGATTACAATGTCATATACAAGGGGCTTCGAGCTTCAAAAGCTCACGAAACATTCTTCCGTCGACTTGGAGGCGAAATCCGCCGCCATTGCCGCTCTCGCCGATGAAATCTGGCGCGATCATTACACAACTATCATCGGCAAAAGCCAAGTCGATTATATGCTGACAAAATTCCAGTCGGCGGAGCAAATCCTCACCGACATTCAAAAAAACGAGTACACCTATTTCACGGCGGCGGACATAAAGAATAATACGCTGATCGGCTATTGCGGCGTCGCGCCCAAGGCGGGCTATTTGCTGCGAAGCAAGCTCTATGTTCACAAGGGGCATCGCGGGACCGGCGTCGCACGGGGCTTCCTGAACGAGGCGATCGCGCTTTGCAGATGCGAATACGACTATCACAAAATCCGATTGACCGTCAACAAGTACAACGACGGCGCCATTGCGGCGTACAAAAAAATGGGCTTCGATACGATCGATTCCATCAAAACAGATATTGGCGGCGGTTTCTTTATGGACGACTATGTGATGGAACTTGCGCTGCCGTAAGAGGCGGCTTTCGATTTCGATGCGGAGCGACGAAATGGAGGTTAGCGTGAAGCAGTCTGTTTCACGCTTCGAGGGGCACCCTATGGTTATTCAGAAACCTAAAGGGAGAAGCTATAACAAAAAACGAATAGACATTTGGAAATAAATGTAATATAATAGATAGCATCATTTGGTTAAGAGGTGTAGGTATATGTTCTATCAAAAATTATTCATCTGTATATTACCGCTGATATGGATAGTGGGTATTAGTGGTTGTAATATCGCGGAGTGTTCAGAAGGTAAAACGTACACATTGAGGGAGTTGGCATATGATGTAAACTCCAAGCAGGGATATATTGTGTACATTGACGAAAACGGTTTTTACACGCCTTACTTAGTCTTGTCATCTGATTACAATGGCAATGTACTATTGTTGCGCGATAAGTTGCTAGAAAAAACGATGCCATTTAACGAAAACGAGAGTCATATGTGGGCAAGTTATGAATACGGCGGGTATTACGAAAACAGTAGTATCGATACATATCTTAATGCGGATTTCTTTGACTCTATGGGCCAATATGTGCAAGATGCCATTGTAAGTAGTGAGATAGTTATAACTGATAAAGCCAGTTTAGGCGTCACTGGTAATTCTACGACTACGATCTCGCGAAAAGTGTTCCTGCTTTCGCTGGTTGAACTGAATGCAGCAAAAACTGATGCAAGCGTCTCTGAGGGCAAAGTTCTAAAATATTTCGCAGACGATTATAACAGACGACGCGCAACCCTGCCAAATGGTGATGAGTGCGCCTATTGGACACGAACTCCCGAAACTTGGGAAACATATACCATTTTCACAATAGGAAAAAACGGAGTCGGTTCCGGCAGTGCCGATATTAACAGCGGTGTGCGTCCCGCATTTTGCCTCAAAGAAACAACCTCTATCGTACAACGAACAGATATAGTGGAGGGACAAACAGTTTATGCCATAAAAACAAGTTATGACATAAAATAAGCAGATTCTGATTGACTAAGCGTGTAGATAATCGCTGAAGAGGCGTTATCAATATTTAGAGGGAGACTTTATCATGTTCAAACGCATCACAAGCCTGTTATTGGCGGGTTGTCTGTTGACCGGATTTTCTGTATTCAACATTCCAAGCATGACCGCCTATGCAGATGAGCCGTTTAACGATACCGCTAACGTCGCGGAAGCCACAACGGAAGTCGTAGCCATTGAAAGTGGCACTGAAAGTTCGGATTGCTTTTCGCTTGATGAGTACATACTCACACACGAAGATGAGTCTATGAGCGTTGAGGTGTCAGAGTCCGCAGCAGACCCGCAGGATATTGATATGTCGGCAAGCGAGCCTCTTGTCATTTCACGAGCTTTACGGGGAGTTGTTGCTGCTCAAGCGACAACGGTTACGAGGTATATCGTGTTAATACTTGATAACTCAGGTAGTATGTCCGGTACCCCATTAACAAGGACAAAACAAGCGGCAATCAAATTCTGCGAACAAGTCCTCGCGGCTAATGGTAATAACTATGTAGCCATTGTTCAATTCAACACTAATGCGTCGGAAGTATGCGCGTTTACGAATGAATTGACACAGCTTTCTGCCGCTATTAACAGCATTTACTCAACCGGCTCCACCAACCATAACGCGGCGTTGCAAAAAGCTGACCAACTGCTTCAGGCTGTACAGGATTCTGTAATAAAAAACATCGTCCTAAGGACAAAACTCCCACAGAGCGCAGTTGTTCTGCGGGAGTTTTTCGTTTGTGAAAAAATTATTATGGAAATCCATTTGACCCTTTGACAACCGATAACAGAGCGGAGCGACGAAATGGAGGCTTATATGACTGGGACTGGGAGCATCAGCGGGAACGCGGGCGCGGGCGCCGACAGGGGCGCGTTTTACGGCAAAGGCAGGCGGGTGATTGTGATTTCCGAGGACGCGCTCATTCGGGAGGACCTTGAAACCCTGAAAAAAATGCCGAATTTTCAGCGGATCTGGGACAGGACGGCGCGCGTGGACGCCATGCGGTCGGTGTATCCGTCCGTGACCTATCCATGCCACGCGTCAATGGCGACAGGCGTCTATCCCGACCGGCACGGGGTGATCAACAACGAGCAGGCCCGCGTCGGGGAGCTCAGCTCAAAATGGATGCACTTTCGTGAGTCCGTGAAGGCGCGGACGGTCTTTGACGTCGCGAAGGCCGCCGGATTGACGACCGCGGGGGTGTTTTGGCCTGTGTCCGGCCTCGACCCTTCGATCGACTGGCTCGTTGACGAATACTGGCCGCAAGCGGCGGGCGAGAGTTATCGGGACTGCTTTGCCGCCTCGGGCAGCAGTGGCGACGTGATGCGCGCGGTCGTCGAACCCAATCTGCATATGCTCCGCAGCCGCGAGGACCCGCTCTTTCACCCCGCGGTCGACCGCTTTATCCACGCTTGCGCTTGCGCGACGATCCGCGCGTTCCGCCCTGAGCTTCTGATGGTCCACCCTGCGAACGTCGACGCGTACCGCCACCAAACGGGCGTTTTCTCGGAGCAGGTCACTCAGGGATTGTACGAAATCGACATGTGGTTCGGCGATATTGTCAAAGCGGCGCAGGACGCGGGCGTCTATGACGACACGAACTTTTTCATCGTGAGCGACCACGGGCAGATGAACATCGAGCGGACGATCGCGCCAAACGTGCTTTTCGCGGAGAACGGCCTGATCACATTGGATAAGGATCAAAATTTCGTCGATTACGCGGCGTACAGTCAAGCGTGCGCCCTGTCCGCGCAGGTGTTTCTGAAAGACCCGTCGGATGCGGCCGTCTATGAAAAGACGCACGCGCTGCTTCGGCACATGTGCGATGAGGGGATTTACGGGATCAGCCGCGTGTACACGGCGGAGGAAGCGCTGCGCGAGGAACATTTGAGCGGCGGCTTTTCCTTTGTGCTCGAGACGGACGGCTATACGGCCTTTTCAAATGATTGGAAGCGCCCGCTCGTGCGCCCGCTGGACATCACGGACTACCGCTTCGGGCGCGCGACGCACGGGTATCAGCCGGACAAGGGGCCGCAGCCGACGATGTTCGCGTTTGGGCCGGATATCGAACCGGGCGCGGCGCTCGAAAAAGGGTCGATCGTGGACCTCGCGCCGACGTTCGCGCACGCGCTCGGCCTGTCCATGCCGGACGGCATCGACGGCCGGCCCCTTTTAGGCCTGTTCCGCTCACCATAATCGTACTTAATGATTACGAAATTGATTGAATAAGGAACTTCCTTTCTGCTCGCTTCCGCCTTTCCCTCGTAAGCTGCCGCCTGTTCGCCCTATACGAAAATTAACAGATTTGCCCGTGCAGTAAAATTTTTTAACAAAACGATGGTAATGATTGACATTTGAAAAACGGGTGATATGATAATTACAAATTCGGCGAATAAGAACTGCGAGATTGTTGAGCAGTTCCATATGGGAGGAAATGGTCATGAGTATCACAAAAAAGAGGGCGGCTGCGTTTATCACGATGATTGTTCTTTTGCTGACCGGAACGCCGTATACCGGCGGCCTTGGCGCGGGTGTACTTGCGGCCGGGGCGGGCGGCTCGGCGGGCCGCGCTTTCTCCGACGTCCTTGTCTCCGACTGGTTCTTCCCCTA
>JAITSR010000242.1 GCA_031287655.1 Clostridiales bacterium | reverse complement strand
CTTTTGGAAGGTGGTGGTGTCTATGACGACTTTCGAAACGCTTTCTATTCTTTTAGCGTTTGGTATGTTTGTAATAGAATATCTCACTTACAAAAGAAAAAAGTAACCGCCCCTGTCGGAAGCAGTGACGGTTATGTAAATTAGTAACCCATTCTTGCGGCAACCGTTCAGGTCGCCAACTGCATTTATTATAACTTATTTCGTGCGTACATGTCAAATCTCAAACGTACCACGTCGCACCGTACTGCCTCTCCGTGCTTCCTTGCGCCCTCACTCCATGTGATATGCAAGGCAAGTTCTTTTTTTGACGATGCGGTCTCCGAGACAGGCAACATAGCATCACTGACGCCCGGCCTTATTTTCCGTGTCTTCAGCCGAGGTACTTTTGCTGAGCTCATGGAGTTTGTCGAGTGGCAGCAACGTAAAACTCGCTATCTGCTCTAACGGTATTTTGGCGGCAATCATAAGCCGAGCCGAGTCAAGTGAGCGCTGTTCTGCGCCGAGTTCCATACCCTCCTGCATACCTTCGCTAAACCTAACTTCGCCGTATGTCTGTGTATTCCATTCCTGTGTCAACATGTTTAGCACCTCCGTCGAATGTTGTTCGAGAAACTCCGCGAGCACGCCCGCGTTGATGCAGTCGGTCACGGCGTTTCTGATTGCGTCCTCTAACGGCTGCTCCTGCGCGAGGTACTTCCGCACCGTCGCGATAAACGTAGCGTAGCCATTATGCATATTATTTGCGCGATAAGGCAATTAACCGGCAGTCGATACAAACCGGATGCGGTCCATGTCCTGTCAACTTTAACGGCGGGCGGTAAATAACTCCCGCCCGCCGTCCGTCGTCTTTCCTGCGTTGTTACTTTTTTACAATCGGGACCCACACCTCGGCCTTGTAATCCTTTGCCGCGGTGTCGCCGTCGCTGTATACCTCAATGTCGGCGGCGTTCCCATACTCGTAACCCGAGGTCGGCAGCCATTCGGTGAAGACGCGCTGCGTCAAGTTCTGCAAAGTATGGGGCAGCGGGCCGACGCTTTCAAATATCGCGTATTGCGACGCTGGTATGACATACTCCGCCATACCTTCCGGCGCCGGTTTGTCGGTGGGTGCGGCGATGTAATAGTCAAACGCCGCGCCGCCGTCGGGCGGCATAACGCACACGCCCAATAAGCCAAGCGGCTCTTTGTTAATCAGCGCGGCGATTTTCGCAGATTGCCCGCTTTGGTTGTTTTGCTCCCAAAATTCGGGTATTTCGCGCAAATTCTTCCCCTCGTCCATTGTCGTCGTCAGTTTCGCGCCGACGACGCGGATAGCCTCTTTCTTTTCAATCCTGTAATTCATTGCGGTCACTCCTTTTACTGTTATTTGGAAAGATATGGGCGGGTATGACGTGAACATAACGCCGTCGTTCTTTGCCTCGGATGGCGGCGCGCCGTGGAACTGCGCAAACGCGCGGGAAAAGGCCGTGGGCGAGTTGTAGCCGTATTTTATCGCCACGTCCAGCACCTTTGCGCCGCCGTTCCGCAGGTCCACCGCCGCAAGTGTCAGCCGCCTGCGCCGGATATACTCCGCAACGCTGGTGTTCGCCATATACGAAAACACGCGCGAAAAGTGATAGACCGAGCAGTGCGTGATCTTTGCGGCTTCGGCATAGTCAACCTCGTCGTCCAAATGCGTCTCAATGTACGCGATGGCGTCGTTCATACGTTTTAGCCAGTCCATAGTCCTTCCTTTCATAAACATCATAGCAGATTCTCGGGCGGCCTTCGTATCATGCCGTGCAATAAAAAGAGAGCCCTTTTCCGGAAACCTTCACGCTCGGATTCAACTCCACCATTATAGTCCATCACTCGATATTGGTACAGGTCGCTCGCAGGTCGCTCGCTCCTCTTATCCGCGGTCAGGTTGCTCGACGATCGGCAGGCGAAGTGTCACAACGGTCCGCGTGTTCGGCGTCGAGGCGATTGTCAGACCGAACCCACCGCCTTGCCCGATCATATACTTGACCCGTTGATTGATGTTGCAGAGACCGACCGCGCGATGTGCTTTGTCGGCGTTCAAAACAAGGTCGGAGCGCTCCAGCAGCGCGCGCACCTCGAGCAGCGCCGCATCGTCAAAGCCCAACCCGTTGTCTTCGACAGACAGCAGCAGGGCGTCACCGCACTCCGACATCGCAGCCTCGATCCGAATGAACAAGCCGTCCCGCTCGACAGGCTCCAAACCATGATAGATCGCGTTTTCGATCAGGGGCTGCAGAACCATCCTTGGAAGAGTCAACTCCCTGTATATTTCCGGGATTTCGACTATCAGCAAAAACCGATCTCCGAACCGGATTTTTAAAATCCTCATATAGTGCTCGACAATGTCCAGCTCTTGCCAAAGCTGCACATAGGGCGCGCCTTTTATGGAATAGCGGAACATCTCCGCCATTGAGCTCGCGATCTGGGCCACCTCGTTGACGTTGTAAAACAGCGAAATTGAGCGAATACATTCGAGAGTGTTGTATAAAAAATGCGGATTGATCTGACTTTGCAGCGCAGAAAACTCCGCCTGCTGCACAAGCAGCTGAAGTTCGAGTATCTTGCGCTCATTGGCCACTTTGATTTCGGTATCGGCCTCCAATTGGCGCAGGAGCTCGTATATTGTGCGGACGATCGTATCCAGTTCATTACCGAACCGCAGTGTCAACTCGTAGGAACGAGGCGGCGGCGAGAGCTTGCGAATAAGCATTCCGAGGGGGCGAAACAGGCTCCGCTGCAATATTCCGGCGGTGATCACGAGCATCATCAGGCTGACTGCAGCTTGGAACAGGATCGCCGGGGACAAAAAATCCAACCGCGGGTCGATCGCGTCCGCGATGTCATATTCAATGCGCCAACCAAATGGGTTTACGGCGTAGGTCAGAACCCTGCCCGCCGCCCCGCCGCTGCCCGTCGCCGTTTCGCCGTTACCTGTGGTCGTTTCACCGCTCCCACTCCATTGTTTGCCGCCGCTCGCAGCATCATCCGTCTCGCCGCCTCCCGCCATATAGATCATCTCGCCCGAGCCGTCATATAACCGCGCGCCTCGGATATACATGTCCAAGGCTTGGTCGAGGAACCTAGTCACGGCGCTGCTTCTGCACAAAATGACGCAAGTCGCGACGCGTTTTCTGGCAGTCGGCGATTTTGGGTCGTAGACCGGCGAAAGGTACGCGAACCGCTCCCCGTCGTTCAATGTGATGAACCTTGCCTGCGCGGCTTCGCCGAAAAAATCCTCCCTGTGTACGGAGGTCAGATAGAGCCACAACACTGAATCAACCTGATTTGTGTGATAGAGGATCGTGTCGTTGCGGTCGATCACTGCGACATCCGCAATCTCACTCTGGTCATTGAGCATATAGGTCATCAGCAGCCGGATCGACTTGATTGAGGCCATGCGTGATTGGAGGTCGTCGGAAGTAAAATAGTCGATAACCGCCGAATTTTGGGCGATCATATCCCCGCGCTTTGCGATGTCCCCGCCGAATTTCTCAATGGATTCATTGATGACTCCCGTG
>JAITSR010000210.1 GCA_031287655.1 Clostridiales bacterium | reverse complement strand
CTCGTACCGCGCGGACGGTGGACTTGGGATGAGCCGAGCAAAGAATGGGTCTTTGAGGACTTCCCCCCGCCCACCGCGAATCTGCCAAAGACCGGCGACAGCACACCGATTTGGTTCAGCCTGATTGCGATCGCGTGCGTCCTCGCCGGCGTCTGGACGATTCGCCGCCGCCGCAGCAGCTGATCCGGTCTGACCGGCGGGCTCGCTCATATACGGCAGACAGTACAGTAATACGGCACGGCAGCAAACAGACATCACAGTAACACGGCAATACGGCAGCACGGCAATAAGGTAGTGCAGCAATACGGCAGTGCAGCGACATACTGTCACATCACCGCAACAACACGGCAGTAAACAGACAACACGGTAACACGGTAACACGGTAACAAGCCAACAGCGGAGAGGCGGCCAATTTCTTGGCCGCCTCTCCGCTGTTTTGCCGCGTGAAGTGACTTTTTGTGAATTAAATTTTTTGTTGACTTTTTATAGTGGTTTATGATACTTTAGCAAAAAATAACAAAGGAGGTATCCCTGCCGTGAGATTGACTCCAAAGGATATTGAAAAGCTCATGCTGCACTCCGCCGGAGAACTGGCAAAGCAGCGGCGCGCCCGGGGGCTGAAGCTCAACTATGTGGAAGCCGTGGCGCTGATCAGTTCGGAACTCTTGGAATTTGCGCGGGACGGCAAGTCCGTGACCGAGCTGATGGAGCTCGGGACGAAGGTTCTCGGCGCGGACGACGTGATGGAAGGCATCGCCGAGATGATCCACGAAGTCCAGATCGAAGCGACGTTTCGGGACGGTACAAAGCTCGTGACCGTCCACAACCCGATCCCGTCCAAGTAGCACGCACACAAGAAAGCATGAAGGAGGCGCACACGATGATACCGGGTGAAATCATCTCAAGAAACACGGAAATCGTCCTCAACGAGGGCCGGAAGACCACAAGCCTTCCGATTTCCAACAGCGGCGACCGCCCGATTCAGGTCGGTTCCCATTTCCACTTCTTTGAAACAAACAAGCTCTTAAAATTCGACCGCGCGGCGGCATACGGCACGAGGCTGGACATCCCCTCCGGCACGTCGGTCCGCTTTGAGCCGGGCGAGACAAAAACGGTCCAGCTCACGGAGCTCGGCGGGCGCAAGCGGGCATACGGCCTGAACGCCCTGACCTCCGGGCAGGCGAACGGCGCGACGGTCGCGGCCTCGCTCGAGAGGGCGCGGCAAAAAGGCTTTGTGGAAGGAGGCGGCAACTCATGAGCCGTAAATTATCCGGCAGGGAATACGCGATGATGTTCGGGCCGACCGCGGGCGACAGGGTCCGGCTCGGCGACACCGAGCTTCTGATCGAAATCGAGCGCGACTTTACGACATACGGCGACGAGATCAAATTCGGCGGCGGCAAGACGATCCGCGACGGCATGGGTCAGTCGGTCAACACCTGCGGCGCGGGGGAGGACGGCGATCTCGACCTTGTGATCACAAACGCCGTGATTCTGGACTACTCCGGCATCATCAAGGCCGACATCGGGATCAAAAACGGCAGGATCGCGGGCATCGGCAAGGCCGGGAACCCCGACATCATGGACGGCGTGACGCCCGGCATGGTCGTCGGCGCGTCGACCGAGGCGCTCGCGGGAGAAGGACTGATCGTCACGGCAGGCGGGATCGACACGCATATCCACTTTATCTGCCCGCAGCAGATCGACACGGCGCTTTACAGCGGGATCACGACGATGATCGGCGGCGGCACGGGCCCCGCGGACGGCACGAACGCGACGACCTGTACGCCCGGCCCGTGGAACCTCGCGATGATGTTAAAGGCCGCGGAGGAATATCCGATGAATGTAGGCTTCCTCGCGAAAGGCAACTGCTCCGCCGAAGCGCCGCTCGTCGAGCAGATTCGCGCGGGCGCGATGGGCCTTAAAATCCACGAGGACTGGGGCTCGACGCCCGCGGTGATCGATATGGCGCTGACCGTCGCGGACGCGTATGACGTACAGGTCGCGATCCACACGGACACGCTGAACGAGGCGGGCTGCGTCGAGGATACGATCGACGCGATCGCGGGGCGCACGATCCATACCTACCACACGGAGGGCGCAGGCGGCGGTCACGCGCCTGACATCATCAAGGCGGCGGGCTATCCGAATATTTTGCCTTCCTCGACGAACCCGACGATGCCCTTTACCGTCAACACACTCGACGAGCATCTCGACATGCTGATGGTCTGCCACCACTTGGACAAGAAGATCGCCGAGGATGTCGCGTTCGCCGACTCCCGCATCCGACCCGAGACGATCGCGGCCGAGGACGTGCTGCACGACTTGGGCGTTTTTTCGATGATGAGCTCCGACTCGCAGGCGATGGGCCGCGTCGGGGAGGTCATCACGCGCACATGGCAGACGGCGGATAAAATGAAAAAGCAGCGCGGCAGCCTGCCCGGCGACGAGGGGACCGGCAATGACAACAACCGCGCAAAGCGGTACGTCGCAAAGTACACAATCAACCCGGCGATCACGCACGGAATCGCGGACTACGTCGGCTCGGTCGAGCGCGGCAAGTTCGCCGACCTCGTGCTGTGGAATCCCGCGTTCTTTGGCGTGCGGCCTGACATCGTCATCAAGGGCGGTATGATCACGGCGGCGAAGATGGGCGACCCGAACGCATCGATCCCGACGCCTCAGCCCGTGTTCTACAGGCATATGTTCGGCGCGGACGGCGCGGCAAAGTTCAGCTCCTGCATTACGTTCGTGTCGCAGGCCGCGCTCGATGACAGGATCGCGGAGCGGCTCGGGCTCCGCAAGGCCGTTCTGCCGGTGCGCCGGTGCCGCTCGATTTCAAAGAAGGACATGCAATTCAACGACGCGACGCCCGAGATCACGGTCGATTCGGAGACTTACGAGGTGCGCGTGGACGGGGAAAAAGTCGACTCCGCCCCCGCCGAGGAACTCGCGCTTGCGCAGCGCTACAACTTATTCTGAGCGATAATCAAGGCGGGGGCAGGGATTGACAAGGGGCATAGCCCTTTGTCCGCAGTAAGGAGGGTGCTCAGGCTGCGAAGCAGCCGCCGAAGGG
>JAITSR010000091.1 GCA_031287655.1 Clostridiales bacterium | reverse complement strand
ATTTCTTTTCGTAAAAAACGCGTATCACGATGTCCTGATCCAATCGCCCGGCGATTATAGCCCGTAGATTGAATGCGGTAAAAACATTCAGGAAGAAGCGGCGCGGACTGGCACAGCCTCAATGACAATGGAAGAAATTGGCGCTGTTATTAGCGCTTGCGCCCCTTTTTTTGTTGACATTTTCACGAAAAATGGTATAGTACACTCGTGCGTTCGCGAGCGGCGGCTGCGGCCTTCCCGCGGGCGGCTTACCATACCTTTCGGGAGGATCTGTGAGAGTGGCGGAGAGCGCGATTATTTCTTTAAAAGATATTGTCGTCGAATACGACGGGGTGCGCGTGCTGAACGGCATCAGCCTCGACATTCGCGACAAGGAGTTTGTGACGTTTTTGGGGCCGTCAGGCTGCGGCAAGACGACGACGCTCCGCATCATCGGGGGCTTTGCCGAGCCGAGCGCGGGCGACGTCTGCTTTGACGGGGACCGGATCAACGATCTGCCGCCGCACCGGCGCAAGGTCAATACCGTTTTTCAAAAGTACGCGCTGTTCCCGCATCTCAACGTCTATGAAAACGTCGAGTTCGGTTTAAAAATCAGCAAGGTGGAGGCGGGGGAGCGCCGTCGGCGTGTGCGTGAAATGCTCTCGCTCGTCAACCTCACGGGTTTTGAGACGCGC
Source organism: Clostridiales bacterium (assembly GCA_031287655.1). GTDB lineage: Bacteria > Bacillota > Clostridia > WRLR01 > WRLR01 > JAITSR01. The sequence continues at coordinate 4,082 of JAITSR010000091.1, read as the reverse complement.
GGCGTCAACCAGCTCTCCGGCGGGCAGCAGCAGCGGGTCGCGATCGCGCGCGCTCTCGTAAACCACCCGCGCGTGCTCCTGCTCGACGAGCCGCTCGGCGCGCTCGACCTAAAGCTCCGGAAGGAGATGCAGTCCGAGCTGAAGCGGATTCAGCAGAGCATGGGCATTACGTTTGTCTATGTCACGCACGATCAGGAGGAAGCGCTGACGATGAGCGACACCGTGATCGTGATGAAGGATGGGAACATCCTGCAGACGGGTACGCCGCAGGACATCTACAACGAGCCGGTCAACGCGTTTGTCGCGGACTTTATCGGCGAGAGCAATATCATCAAGGGCTACATGCTGCGCGATTACCGCGTCGAGTTTGCGGGCGTCGAGTTTGACTGCGTCGACGCGGGTTTTGGCGAAAACGAGGATGTCGAGGTCGTGATCCGGCCCGAGGACATCAAGATCATCCCGCCGGAGGATGCGCCGATCGTCGGCGTCGTCGAGTCGATCATCTTCAAGGGCGTCCACTATGAGATCACGGTCGGCGCGCATGGGCGTCAGTGGCTGATCCACACGACGCGCAGCGAGGAGGAGGATACGAAGATCGGCATGAACGTGCTGCCGGACGACATCCACATCATGCGGCCAAGCTCCGGCGTCGTCTCCGGCGGCGCGGCGGGCGGCGCGGTTCTGTCGGCCGAAACGGCCGCGGGACTGACCGGCGGCGGGAGGGGGGCGGATCGTTGAAAAACAGGACGTCAGCTCTCCCCTATACCGTTTGGATGGTGATTTTTATCGTCGTGCCGCTGCTCCTTGTCGTTTACTTTGCGTTCACGACGCAGGCGCCCGCGCTCTCCGCCGCGTCCGGAACCGTGACGGTCTTTACGCTCGACAATATCTCGCAGGTCGGCAAATTCGCGCCCGTGCTGCTGCGCTCGGTCGTGCTCGCGGCGGTCGCGACGTTGATCTGCCTTGTGATCTGCTACCCCGTCTCCTACATCATCTCGCGCGGCGGCAGGAGTCGGCAGCGCACGTTCCTGATGCTCGTAATGCTCCCGATGTGGATGAATTTTTTGCTCCGCACATACGCGTGGATGACGCTGCTCGAGAACAACGGCCTGATCAACCGTTTTTTCGGCCTGTTCGGGATAGGCCCCTTCAACCTGATCAACACGGGCGGCGCGGTCGTGCTCGGCATGGTCTATAACTACATGCCTTTTATGATTCTGCCGCTCTACTCGATCATGACGAAGATTGAGCTCACAACGCTCGAAGCCGCGCGCGACCTCGGCGCGGACGCGGTAAAGGTCTTTACGCGGATCGTCCTGCCGCTCAGTATGCCGGGCGTCAAAACCGGGCTCACGATGGTCTTTGTACCGGCGGTCAGCACGTTTATCATCTCGCGGATGCTCGGCGGCGGCGGGAACCTTCTGATCGGCGACCTGATCGACCTGCAGTTCCTCGGCAACGCCTACAACCCGAACCTCGGCGCGGCGATCTCGCTCGTGCTGATGGTGCTGATCCTCCTGTGCATGAGCATTTTCAACCAGTTCGGGAGCGAGGAGGAAATGGAGGGCGCGCTGCTATGAGATATGCGGGGGAATCCAAAATGAAGTGGTACGCAAAGACGTATCTTGGCTGTGTGCTCGCGTTCCTCTATCTGCCGATCCTCGTCCTCGTCGTCTATTCGTTCAACGCGTCAAAGTCGCGCTCCTATTTTACGGGCCTGACGCTCGACTGGTACCGGCAGCTCTTTACGAACGACCTGATCATCTCATCGCTCCGAACGACGCTGATCGTCGCCCTGATCTCATCCGTCGCCGCGACTGTGATCGGCACGGCGGCCGCGATCGGCATCTCAAATATGAAAAAGTGGACGCGCGCGGCTGTGATGAATTTCACTTACATCCCGATCATCAACCCCGAGATCGTGACGGGCGTCTCTCTGATGCTGCTGTTCGGGTCTTTTAACGCTTTTTTCGCGTGGCTGGGCGACAACACGGGCCTAATGGTCGGCTTTGAGTTCGGCTTTGTCACGCTCGCGCTCGCGCACATCACGTTCAACATCCCCTATGTGATTTTGAACGTCATGCCAAAGCTGCGGCAGATGGACAGGAACGTCTATGAGGCGGCGCTCGACCTAGGCTGCAACGAGTGGCAGGCGTTTACAAAGGTCGTGGTGCCGGACATCATGCCGGGGATCGTCGCGGGCTTTTTGACGTCGGTCACGATGTCGCTCGACGACTTTATCATCAGCTATTTTGTCAGCGGACCGACCTCGCAGACGCTGCCGATCACGATCTTTTCGATGACGCGGCGCAAGGTCAGTCCGGAGATCAACGCGCTCTCGACGATCATCTTTGTCGTCGTGCTCGCCGTGCTGCTCCTTGTGAATTTGCAGGACGCCCGCAGAGAAAAGCTGCTGCGCAGGCGGGCAGCGGCGGAGAGGGGCGCGGGGCGGGACGCGGGCGCGTCGGCGGGAGGTCTGATATGAGTGTGAAACGATTTTTTGCGCGTGTGACAGCGGCGGTGTTTGCGCTCGCATTGATACTGTGCGCCGGTCTGAACCCTGCGGCCGCCGCGTTTGCGGCCGAAGCGGGCGCGGAGACGGAACTCGAGGCGAGTGTGGATACAGGTGTGGAGACAGAGGTGAGCGCGGATACAGGCGTGGAGACAGACGCGGAAGCGGATGCGGAAACGGATACAGAGGCGGATGCGGAAATTGATGCGGACGCGTCCGGGGGCGAAGGCGAAGGAGAAGAAGCGGGCGAGCTTGAGCTCGTGTGCTCCGAGGAATATTATCGGCGCTTTGCGGAAGAAGGTCTTTCGATCAACGTCTACAACTGGGGCGAATACATTTCTGACGGCTCCGACGGCACGCTCGACATCAACCGCGCGTTTACGGAGGCGACGGGCGTCCGCGTGAACTATTCGACCTACGCGACGAACGAAGAACTCTACTCCAAGCTGCGCAGCGGCAACGCGAACTATGATGTGATCATCCCGTCCGACTACATGATCGGGCGCATGGCGGCGGAGGGGATGCTCGCGGAGCTCGACTTTTCCAATATCCCAAACGCGCGGTTCCTTGACCCCAAGTTCCAAAGTCTCCTGTTCGATCCGGAGAACCGCTATTCCGCGCCGTATACATGGGGTTACGTCGGAATCATCTACAACCGGAGCATGATCTTTGACGAGGAGGAGGTCGGCTCATGGGACATCCTCTGGGACGAAAAATACCTCGGGAACATTCTGATGTTCTCAAATTCGCGGGACGCTTTTGCGATCGCACAGGCGCGGCTCGGTTATTCGATGAACACGACGGACGAGCGAGAGCTGCGGGAGTGCCTCGAGCAGCTAAAACAACAAAAGCCGCTTGTGCAGGCCTATGTGATGGACGAAATCTTTGACAAGATGCTCGGCGGGGAGGCCGCGCTCGCCCCCTATTACGCGGGCGACGCGCTCACGATGATCTCCGAGAACGACGGCCTCGGCTTCGCGATCCCCGCGGAGGGTACGAACCTGTTCGTCGACGCGATGTGTATCCCAAAGGCGAGCAGACAGAAGGCTGCTGCGGAGCTCTACATCAATTTTATGCTCGAGCCCGAGGTCGGCGCGGCAAATTCCGAGTACATCGGTTACGCGACGCCGAACGCCGCCGCGCTGGAGTTGTTTGACGAGGAAGCGCAAACCGACCCGATCGCGTATCCTGCCGCGGAGCGTCTTTTACGCACGGAGAGTTTTGCCGCGCTCCCGCAGGATACGAGTCGGCTTATGGATCAGCTCTGGACGGAGCTTTTGAGCAGCGACGAGACCTACAACAGGCTGCTTGTGCCGATGATTCTGCTCGCGGCGGTGCTGCTCTCCGCCGGCCTGAATATCTGGCGGGCGTACTACCGGCGGAACGCGCGCCGAAACTACTGATTTGCGCGCAAATAATGCGCGGCCAAACAAAGGAGGCAGCGTGAAACAGTCCGTTTCACGCTTCGATGGGGCACCCTATGGTTATTCAGAAACCTGCGGGTAACATCGGTATCCCACCGGGATACCGATGCCCCCGAGTCCCCCTTCCTTCACTGAAGATGAGAGGG
>JAITSR010000019.1 GCA_031287655.1 Clostridiales bacterium | reverse complement strand
GAGATCGGCGCGGTGCTCTCCGTAAAGCAGACGGGCAACGGCTTGGAGCGCTACGCGGTCGTCGAGCCTTTTGCGGACATCCGCGCGATGAACGAGGTCTTTATTCTGGCGGGATACGGAAGCGAGATGGAAGCGGGCGAGGTCGCGAAATGACAAACAACCGCATCTCAATCATGAAAAGGCTGGCCGTCGCGCTGATCTGCGCGTTCTCCGCGGCGCTCCAATACTCCGCGCTGCGCTATTTTTCGGTCGTCGGCACGCGCCCGAACCTCCCGCTCGTCGCGACGGTTATGACGGGCTTTGCGCTCGGGGGCGAGGCGGGCGCGCTCGCGGGCTTCTTCCTCGGCCTCTATCAGGACGCGCAGACCGGAAAAATCCTCGGCATGTACGCGCTGTTCTATCTTTACGCGGGCGTCGCCGCGGGCTTTTTTCCGAAAAAAACCTACGCCGGGAACCTGCCCGCGGCGCTGATCGGCGTCTATGGGATGTCGGTCGCCTATGAAGCGGCCGTCTGGCTGTTCGCATACGCGATCCCGATCCTCAGGGGCGGCATGACTCCCGAAACGGGCTTTTTGACCGCGGCGGTCCGGATCATCGTGCCGACCGCGTTCCTGAACACGTTTGCCTGCGTGCCTTACTACTTCGCGCTGCGGCAAAAACCCGCCGCCATGAAGGGGGCCAATTGATGAAGGCTTTTTTTCACAAAATTTTGAGCGCGGTCAGCAGCCGGTACACGATCCTCGGCGTATTCGTGGTTCTGTTCGCCTGTGCGATGATCTTCCGGCTCTTTTCGCTCCAGATCATACAGGGTGGGCAGTTCGTCCAGACGGCCGCGCAGACCCGGGAGACGCGCCGCATCACGGAGGCCGCGCCGCGCGGGCGCGTGACGGATCGCAACGGCGTGCCGATCGCCGTCAATTCCGAAGTTTTCACGGTGCAAATCGTCCGCACCGGTCAGTTCGACGGCGAGCACGGCATCCGGGAGCTGAACCGCGTGCTGCTCGAGCTCTGCGGCATCCTCGAAAAGAACAGCGACACATGGCTCCGCAATTTTGAGCGCTACCTCGCGTTCACGGACGGCGCGCCCGTGTTCGCGCGCGAGGACCAAAAGGAGCTCGAGAACTGGCAGAAGAACACGCTAAAGCTCGGCGAGACGGAGGTCCGGCTCGACGCCGCGGAGTTGTTCGCCTATCTGCGCTCCGAGCGCATGTACGAGATCGACGAGACTTACAGCGACGAGGAGGCGTTTCGGATCATGTCGCTGCGCTGCCTGATCGACGCCGGCAACGGGGCTTTTGACGCGGGCCAGTCGGTCTGTCTCGCGCGGGGCGTGCGCCCCATGTCGATCGCGGAGATCGAGGAAAAAAGCCGCAGCCTGCACGGCGTCGTGATCGGCGCCGCGCCCGTGCGCGAGTACCGGAACGCCCGGAACGTCGCGCATGTCCTCGGGTACACGGGCGCGATCACGGAGGCGCAGTACGAAACGCTAAAGGACGATGGCTACAACATCGACGACACCGTCGGCCAATACGGCATCGAGGCGCAGAATGAAGCTTACCTTCGGGGGCGGAACGGCGAGCGGCGGGTCGAGCTGCTCGAGAACGGCACGGTCGCGAGCGAGTTCGCCGGGAGACCCGCGGTCCCCGGCAGCGACGTCGTGCTGACGATCGACATGGACCTGCAGGAGGTCGCGGTGGACTCGCTCTTGCGCAACATCGAGATCATTCGCGGCGGCGAGTCGAACGGATATGTCAAGACCGACAGCGACGTGAACTTTCGGGACGCGGACGCGGGCGCGGCCGTCGCGGTGGACGTGCGCACGGGCGAGGTGCTCGTGATGGCGAGTGTGCCTTCCTTTGACGCGTCAATCTTCCTCGCTGGCCCGGAGGATCGCGCGGCGCAGCAGGCGATCAGCGCGCTGTGGGAGGACCCGCTGCACGCCTCGTGGAACCGGGCGATACAGGGGACGTATTCGCCGGGCTCGACGTTTAAACCGATCACGGCGATCACGGCGCTGCAGGAGGGCGTAATCAACCGGAACACGCAGATTTACGACGCGGGCGCGATCACGATCGGGGAACGCCACCTCTACTGCCTCGAGGGCGGCCACGGCTGGCTCACGCTCCGGCGCGCGCTCGAGACCTCCTGCAACGTGTTCTTTTACGACGTCGGCACGAGCGCGCGCATCGACAACCTTGAAAAGTGGGCCAAGCTCTTTGGGCTCGGCGTCAAGACGGGCATCGACCTGCCATACGAAAAGGAGGGTACGATGTCCTCGATCGCGTTCAAGGAGGACCGGTTCAACGACTTCTGGCGGCCGGCCGACACCGCGCAGGTCTCGATCGGGCAGCTCTACAACTCGTTCACACCGCTGCAAATGGCGTGTTACATGGCCGCGCTCGCGAACGGCGGCGAGTATTACCGGCCCTTTGTCACAAAGAAGGTCGTCCGCTACGACGGCTCGACCGTGCATGAGACCGAGCCGGAGCTGCGCCGGATTCCGGCCGACCCCGAGAACATCGACGCGGTCAAGGAGGGCATGATCGCGAGCACGACGGAGATCGACGGCACGTCGACGATCGTGTTTCGGGACTTCCCCTATCCCGTGGCGGGCAAGACCGGCACCGCGGAGACGGGCTTTGAGTCGCAGGAGCAGTCGTCCAACTCGATTTTTGTGTGTTACGCGCCCGCGGACGACCCGCAGATCGCGGTCGTCGTCGTGATCGAAAAGGGCGTGTGGGGCTCCTACACGGCGCCGGTCGCGCGCGACATTCTGGAGGCGTATTTCGGCCTGAAAAACGGGGCGCAGGAGCGGGACGCGGTCTACGGCGCGGCCTCCGACCTGATCCCGTAATCTGATGGATCGAACGCGAGGCTATTCGGATCCGCGCTGAACCTCGCGGACGCGGTTTATGTGGGAATGCAAAAAGAAGTACACATAATCGTGTGTTCGGCTAAAATCTTCCAGTTGTGTCACA
>JAITSR010000006.1 GCA_031287655.1 Clostridiales bacterium | reverse complement strand
GCGCCGATTTGCAGCTGCGGCAGCGGGATTTGCCGCTCCGCTCCGTCCTCACGAACCCACACCGTATCCACGTTCAGTACAAGGCTTTGCGACAACGCGCCACGCGCTTTTTTATGCGTATAGTCTTCTAACAATTCGGACACGCCGAGCAACAGCATAACCGTGGACGCCGACGAGAAATCGCCTTGCAGCATTGCGCCCATGATTGCCGCGCCATCGAGGACTTCTACGTTCAGCTTGCCGCGCCTCAGCGCCGCGAGCGCCGCCCGGACAAAGCGGAGCGCGTGAAAAATGTCAATCGGTATACGAAGCCACGCGGGAAGCAGAAGTCTTCGCGCAATGTGCGCCGCGATTTTCGCGTACAGCCGCTTACGGAAGTCCAAACCAAGCTCCGGCTTCGTATATGGTTCAAGCGCGGTTGTATCCAATCCCGCGGCGGCGGCCAGTACGTCAGAACGCGCCCCGCGTTTGTACAGCACAATCAGACTGCCCGTGACACTCGACGCGCTCACGGACAATACGCCCGAACGTAAACCAAGCGCGGAAGCGGCGGCGTTAGCCGTCCCGCGCTCGACCATAATTCGTATCCTGCCCGGCAAATTAGCAGTCTCCGGCAGGTCGCTTACAATTGTATATCTCATTTTTCGTCAGCGTCTGTGTTGGTGTCGGTGTTGGCGTCGCACTTGCAGGAATCGGCTTCGCGTTTGGCTTCCTCGTACACGTCCTGCGCTTCCTCGCGGATTGTTTCGAATTTGCGTACCGCATCGTCTTTCAGCCGCAGGCTGCCGACCACGCCTTTGACCGCGAGCTTATGCGCGGCCTTGCTCTTGACGAACGCGCCGCCCACAATAGCCTCGAACGCCCCGCCAACGAATGTGAGCACACCTGTTTTGTTTGGCAATTGCATAATTTCCCTCCGATATTTTGATTATGAACGCTGCCTTCCTGATTCCCGCAGATAAGTATAGTATCCGCAATCTTCCCATAACTCAACATATTTCTATTATTACCCACTTTTTTTGCCGCACTAACAGCCATTTTTCATATCTTCTTGGGGCAGGGGGATAGTATAGCACAAACCAAAGTAAAAACGCTATCCAAATCGGACATGCTTTATCCTTTTCAGACAACAACTTTCCGATAATCGGACGGCTATAGGTCAAAGCCGAAATCATCGGCAAAGGCTATATCTCGGTACGAGGATACGGGTATCTACATTCATTTTTTTCACCTCGCGTATGGTATTGCAGAAACATAGGATAAAGTCAACCTATATTTTGCGTTACGTTACAGCCGAAGACCTGCTACCATGAAACGCTTGACTCCACACATAAGTATTGCGTATAGTATTGATGTGACGTGACGTTTCGTCGCTATTTGTGCCGCCGCCGGCGGCGGAATGGAGTTTATTATGAAATTGCTTTCAATTGACGTCGGTACGTCCTCGGTCAAGATCGCGCTGATGGACGGCGACTGTACCATATTGGATTCGGCGAAGGCCAGGTATCAAATCCGGACGACGAATGTAGACTGGGTGGAGCTCGACGCGGACGCGATCCTCGCGGCGATTGTTGAAGCGATCCACAAGCTGCCCGGCGCGCGCGACGCGGAGCTTGTCGCGTTTGACAACTTTTCGCCATCCGTGATGCTGATGGACGAAAACGGGGATGCGGTCCACTCGATCCTGACCCACCTCGACCGCCGCAGCAAGCGGCAGACGCAGGAGATTCTGAGCGACTTCGGAAAGGAGCGCTTCCAAGCGATCACGGGCATCCAGCCGTTTACGGGCGGGGCCTCGATCACGTCGTTCCTCTGGCTGAAGGCGAACCGCCCCAAGGAGTGGGCCGCCTGCCGCCGCATCGGACATATCAACACCTATGTGTACAAACAGCTCACGGGGAAGTGGGCGATCGACCCCGTAAACGCCTCCCAGACCGGCCTGTATGAGACGATCACGAACGCCGGGTGGTCAAAGGAAATCTGCGGCGCGTTCAGCATCCCGGAGGGGCTGCTGCCGGAGGTGCTGCCCGCCGGGACCATCGCGGGCGGCCTTACCAAGCGGTTCGCGGAGCTCACGGGGCTCAGGGAGGGCGTGCCTGTCGCGCTTGGCACAAATGACGCCGCTTCCGCGCAGATCGGCGCGGGGAACGGGCTCGCGGGCGACATTTTGAACATTTCGGGTTCGAGTGACATGGTCTCGATCCTGACCGACAAGCCGATCGTACACGATAAATACTATCTGCGCGGGTTTTGCCTGCCCGGCCTGTGGCAAATATATGTCACGACCGCCGGGGGCTTCGCGGTCGACTGGTTCCGCGCGCAGTTTTACCGGGACCTCAGCGGAAGACAGTTCTTTGATGAAGAATTTGAAGGCGCGGCCAAGCTCTGCACCGAGGGCCGCGGCGGCGCAAGCGGCGATTCGAGTGCGGATTCGGATGGCGGAGGCCGCGCTCTTTCGGTCGGCTTCACGCCGTACCTCGCGGGGGACCGTCAGAGCCTCACGCCAAAGCAGGCCTCCTTTACCGGTCTGACGCTTGATACGACGCGGCGTCAAATGCTTGCCGCCGTGCTGCTCGCGATGCACGAGCCGATGCGCGATGTGATGGAAATCTGCGAGGCGAGCATCAAGCTGCGCGGCAAAATCAAGCTGACGGGCGGTATGCTCTCGCCCGCGTTTGTGGACTTAAAGCGCCGCCTGTTCCCCGCCTACGAGGTCGAGGTGATTGACGACTGCCCGCTGATCGGCAATGCGCGGCTCGCGTTAAAAAACCTATAATAATGAGATAAAGGAAGGCGATCGACAAAACATGGATGCTAATTTA
>JAITSR010000458.1 GCA_031287655.1 Clostridiales bacterium | reverse complement strand
CCCCGCGAGGGGCGCGACCTATCTGTCAGCGTGTGCCGTATGTGATCGCCTTGTTTCAATCCACGCACCCCGCGAGGGGCGCGACACCAAAATAATACAAAACTACAGAGCAAATTCTCAAAAAAACAGACAACAAACCTAAAAACTTCGAAATGAACAGGAAAGTTGACTCGACGATCTAAGTTTACCATAAAACATACGGGCATGTCACGGTGCGAATCCCCCAGAATTTCTATGTTCGCTCCCTATTCGCACTTCAAGCGCTCCTTTTTCCACAGAGCGCGGGCGGCCTGTATTCGTATTCATGCCTATTGGCTTAGAGAATCAGCGGTTCTGTCACATCAAACGACGGCTTTGCGCCGAAGTGTTCCGTCTTGCTCTTGTAATCATTGCCGAGCATGTAAAAGCGCACGCTGTCCAGCTTGGGGTCGATTGTTTTTAGCAGCTTGTCTTTTACCAGCCGAAACCGCGCCGCATCGATCACACACTCAAAAACGGAATGCTGCACTCGCTGGCCATAATCAACACATATCTTGGCGACTTTGCGTAAACGCGCGCGCCCCGCCGCTTCCTCCGTATTTACATCATAGGTGATCAGCACCAACATATGACGACCTCATTTCCAGAGGAACGGCGGGTACTCGTCCAAATCCCCGCGCAGATAACGCGCCAAAAGCTGCGCTTGCGCATGCGGCACGACCCCCCATTCGATCTTTTCTTTTAAAAAAGGATGTACGATTTGCTCCTGCTTGCGATTCTGCCACGCGGTCAGGAGCGCGCGCCTTGTTTCGTCGCGCATGATGACTGCGCCATTTTCTTTCTGATAAAAACCCGCGCCTTCGACTTGACGCATGTTGATCAGCGTCAGCACAAAACGGTCGGCGACCGGCGCGCGCAATTCCTCGATCAAGTCCAGCGCCAACGAGCGCCTGCCCGGTCTGTCACGATGCAAAAATCCAACGAAAGGGTCCAAGCCGACAGCACTCAAAGCCGACGCGGCGTCATTTGCCAAAAGCGTATAAGTAAAAGAAAGCAAGGCGTTTACATTGTCCAAAGGCGGACGCCTGTTGCGCGTGTGAAAGAAAAATGCATCCTTGTTTTGTAAAATCATCTCATCGAACACGGAAAAATAGCGTGTCGCGGCTTCGCCCTCAATCCCGCGCATCTCATCCAAAGATTCCGCTTCCCGCAGCAGGGAAATCGCCTCAACTATCATATGTGCCGCGCGCCGTACTTTTTCTGTGTCGAGCCGCGCCGCGTGGTCGCGCACGGCGCGCTCCAGAACCCAACGACTGTTGTGCAGCTTACCGATCAGGATATTTTTCGCAATGCGGGCGCTTAGGACCTCGTCGTCGGAATGTCTGTACTGTGTTTTGCGCAGCACGACATTTCCGCGCTCCTGCCCGACGAGACCCGCGAGAAACCGCCCGTTTGCCGTCAGAAAAGTCAGCGCGATCTGCTTTTCCGCGCAAGCGCCCATCAGCGCCGGGCTTGCTCCGGTGTAGCCAAATGAAACAATGCCCTCTAAATTGTGCAAAGGTACCCGCAAGCGCGTTTCCTCGTTGCATCGGACGACCACATTTTCCCCTTCAAGCGCAAGATACGCGTCCGGCAGCGTCACATAAAGAGTGTTGAGCAGTTTTTTCATCGCGTGGGATCCTCCAATTGCCGGTCCAAATACTCGTGTACGCTTGCTTTACCGGATGGCAAATCGGGGAGGCAAACGTCTTTGAGGGAACATGCCTTGCATGATTTGCCGGATTTTACGCGGGGAGTATACCGCCTTTCATAATGCTTATGCATCTCTTGGTACATCCCGCGGACAGTCTCACGCAATTCGTCCGTCAACGGCACATGTTCCCGCCTTTTTGTCTCGCCATAGTATAGATGCGCCACATCAATCCGCGGGCAGAGCAGCATTTCCTCAATACACATCGCCTGTGCGCAGAGCTGCAGCCTGTCCGCGTCCGTCGCCGCTTTTGGCGCGCCCCGCTTATATTCGACCGGCCGCGGAAGCCACAGGCCTTCCCGCCCAAACAGCGTGACACCGCCGCCGTCCCGGAGAAATTCGACGACGTCGCATTTTCCGGAGACGCCCATGCTGCGCGAAAACACGGGCATCTCACGCGTAACAAGCATATCGCCGCGCTTTTCCGTAAAAAAAGGGTCATGGGCGTGCTCGTGCATCAAATAGCCCTCCACCGTCCGGACATTCTCCGCCCAGACAGTTTCAATGACCATCAGCGCCCACTGCCGTCGGCAAAACGCGAAATGCTGAATACCCGAGAGCTGTAAATAGTCTTCTTCTGCATAAGTGACCATAATATTTATTGGGCCAAGCGTTCGCAAGTCACACCGCCCGGCAGAGAGGCCGTATCGATGCTGACGCTGTAGTCGCCATATGCGCGCGGGGCGCCGACGCCCTCTCCGCGCCGGACGGACACGAGGTCAAACAATTTGTATGCCGGAGCTGATCCGAGCGGGCTGTCGTGCCGAAACACAATCAATTCACGCAGCGACATCTTACCCCGCGCGGCGCTCCGGTCGAGCTCAAACATATTGCGGATCGCCTCCCAGAGCAGCGCTATATCCGCCTCTGAAAAGCCCGTGATTCTTTGGGCGAGATTCGCGGAAACAAAACCCTCTTGTCGATACAGCGCATAAGGCACGATGTGCTTTCGGCCCATTTCCGTCGACGCGGACTCGCCCTTTTCCTCGGTTGTAACCGCGACGCGCGTAATCGTAATTTCCTGCGGCACAATCGGATCGACGCTGCGCCCAAACGCGAGCTGCACCGGTCCGCGCACCTGCCCTGCGACATTGGAAAGCTCTTTGTCTTTCGCGGCGGTGGTCATCACGGCGCCAAATGTGCGGATGTCATAAAAAGCGCCGCACATGAAGTCGCGAAACGCCGCGCTTTTTTTGGCTTTTTCCGTTTCGTTCTTTGCCGCGTTTACACCTTTTGCATCCTGCGTATTCAGCGGAACATCCTGCTTGACATAGATGTCATATCCGGCCTGACCGTCCCTTGTGGCTTCGATATAATTTCTGATTTTTCGTTTGATACACACATCCGTAACAATACCGTGCCCCGTTTCCGGATCGATGCGCGGCATGTTGCCCGCGTCCGGGTCGCCGTTCGGATTGCCGTTTTCCACGTCGTAGAGCATCACAAATTCATAACGGTTTTGAATCGCGTTTTCAAACATGGTTAATTCCCTCCTGATTCTCCTTTTCCTGATTGTTCTCCTTGTCCTTTTTTGAGGTAAAGAAATCCTGTGTCTGATGGTAATACCCGAGGATGAACCGCCCCTGATCGTCCATGCTCAGCGCGGCGGGGAACGGTTCTTGCTCGTCAAGCCGACCGAGCAGCCTCGTTTTTAGAATTTCATGGTACGTTCCGGCGTCATCGAGCTTTGCCGCGTGGTGCATGGATAACTTCAAGAGCGTTGGAAATACATTTTTCGGGTTGCTGCACGCCGTCGCAAAATACCTGTCGCGGATCGTCGCGTTCAGCGATCCCCCCGAAGCGCGTTGCTGAAGCTGTTCCAAAACGGAAAACAGCCTCCCGAGGACATAGGGTTTATTGCCGGACTGTTCATTGAGCGACACAGTCGCCACCTCGCTTTCATGATAATTTCGTATCAGCGTCGCTTTTACGATCGCCGCCTTAACAGCGTTCACATCTTCTCCCGCTTTCACACGGAGCAGAATTGCGTTATAAAGCGTCAGCGGGTAGACCGCGCCGCTGAGAATACTGTGCGTCAACTGACCGCCGATCAGAGGCGCGGCGTCGGCCGCCTTCTTTTTGACGGTCGTCTCGCCGAGCAGCAGCCAAGGCGGCGCATAACGAAACTTGGCAAACTGTGGCAGGGTGATTTCAAGGTTGCGGTAATGCGCCGCAATATTTTCTAAAATGCTTCCAAAAGCGTCCACATGGAAGAAACGCACGCTGATGCGCCCCGCATTTGGGGATAAGCATAAAAGGTAAAAGCGCCGCGTCATATCGCAATTTTCGATCTCAATATGACTGCCTTTTGCCACCCTTTCCATAATCGCCGACAACTTTTCAGCGTCGTCCTCCTGCGGCTGAAAAAACCATCCAAATGCGGCGGCCTCACTCTCTCCGTCGGTCTCCGCCCAATATGTCAGCGTATCTGTTCCGACAAACTGACGGTGTTTGTCACTTGCCAACATCTCGTTTAGCGCGGTCGGATAGGCAAACGCCGCAAACTTACCGACGTCGGCGGCGCGGTCCTTTGCCGTCTTTCCATAAGACGCAAAGCTCTCCGCGTTTGCGCTGATTAAGCTGGAACCTGTAGACTGCCCGCCGCGCAGCTTTATTTTTGTGTGAAGCGGCTCCGGCGTATCCATCTTGCCCGTAACGAGGCAGCGGATCATTTCGCCGGATCCCTCGGTGTCGCCGGAATGATTCGCGTCCCATGCCCGGCGAATTTGCTCGTCCTCATGGGCGTAGCGTCCGTTTACCTGAAACACGCAGACCGTATTTCCCGTGATGTAGTCGGGTATGTCAGAAGGCTTTTCCCCGGCGAAATAGGCTTTAACTGCCTTTGCGGCAGGCGTATCCACATTTTCCAGCACTTGCAGATGAAGCCGTCCCGCCGCGCGGAACTTTTCTTCGCCGCGTTTTGGGTCAAGCCCGCACAGATACCCGCCGTTGTCACACAGAAACGCAGCCTTCACCCCGCTCGTTCGTCCCGCCGGTTCCGTCGGCAAAACAAAAAGCTGCCGCATCATCTTTTTGCGATCCGGGTCTTCCTGTTCCAGTAATGGGAATCCAATCAACTCCCCGTTTTCTGAAAGGTTCAATGCGTAGGACGCCCCTCTTTTCTGCCAACCGGGCGGAATTTCCTGCGTATCCTCATATCGCTTAACCAAAGCCTGTACGATCATCGCAGCACCTCCACGCCTCTCAAGTCGACGATGCCGTTTTTCATCTCCGCGATAAAATACGTCGGCCGGAACGCGGTCACTTCCTCCCGCCCATCCGTACCGACGCTCTTATCATACTCAATGTCGTACAGCATCAATCCGAGGGAGCGCGTTTCTTTGATTGATGCCGGCGCGCAGCCGCCGTCGTCGTCAATCAGCCGAAGGTTTGCGGGGAACTCGCGCGTGCCGAGATAGGGTGTGTGAAATGTCTGCCCCTTGGCGAGTCGGCGCTTTAGCATTTCGGCAAACTTCCCGGTATTGTCCCGTTCACCGGCTTCGTCCGTCATTTCAAAGTGCGCGGACACCACATACCGCACATTTTTCAGCACCAGCGCCGCGCGCTGTGCCCGATCCGCAGCCGCCGCGATATACGGCGTTTGCTTGGACGCCTTGCTGTTCACTTCGTTGCGCCGGATGTTTTCATAGCGGATCGGCGCGCAGACAGCGATCTCGTCAATGATGTACTTGAGACCGGGATGCCAGAACACGGCTTCCAAAATGCCCCGCGCCGAACTCGGCGTCATCACATCATAACTGACACGCTCCACTTTCAACTCAGGCCTCGAATAACAAGCATAGTCGCCCCATATTTCAACGCGTACGCCATATGCCAAATCACATCATCCCCTTTCAACTATCATAACTTTAGACTGTTATGAACGGATCGCCGCTTGTGATCGCTCGTTCACATACCATTCTACCACATGAGAAGACTTTTAGTCAAAAAAATTGAAATTTGTAAGGAACTTTATGGGCTATTCCACAAAGAGCCCCTTGCCGCCCTGCGGGGAAAGGCTCACGCCAAAATGTTCGTCATAATAAGCCCCCGTCAGTAAAAGCGCTTCGTCGTCCAAGAATTCCACCGCGCCCAAACGGCACAGCGCGTCAATTTCCGGATCTCTATAGAGCGAGATCGCGTATTGCCCGAGCGCGCGGAATATTTCGCGGGTCCGCTCGCCTGCGCGAAGCCGATTTTCCAGTTCCGGGGCCTCCCCGAGGACAAAAACCGTCCTCATGCGCCGGTCGTCAATCAGCCGAAACAGTTCCGCCGCCGTTTTGAACGGGAAATTGCGGGATGCCCTGCCATCCTCGAACATTTTTAGAATCTGCTTTTGATCCAGCGCGCCGTCCCCTTTATTATAGAACAACTGCTCAAAGTATGACCTTATGGCGTCAAGACCCGCGACGTCTTCAAAATTGCGGGCAATTTGCCGATACGCGTCGATATTCGCTTGGATTGAGCGCGGCGGTTTGTGATCCGCAGATGTAAAGACATAGACAATCGCCTGCTCTTTTGGCAGCAAACCCTCCCTGTTACACCGCCCAGCCGCCTGTATGACGGAATCCAGCCCGGCTTCTTCGCGATAAACATGCGGAAAGTCAAAATCGACGCCACATTCCACAAGAGAGGTACTGACGACGCGGCAAGGGCGGTTTTCTTTCAGCCGCGTTTTGATGTCGGCGAGAACACGGCTGCGGTGCGCAGGGTACATCGTCGTGGATAAATGAAAAACGCTTTCGGGAGACGGCGTAATCCCGCGCAGTTTTTCAAAGAGCGCCTGTGCCTGTCTGCGCGAATTTACGATGCACAAAACTTGGACATGCGAATCCAGCCGCGCCGCCAGTTCATCGTCCGTGAGCGGGTCGGGAATACGACAAATAGCCGCGCGGCGCAGAGCCGCATATAGTTTTTTGGTGTCTTTTGCGATTTCAGTCGGCGCGAGCGGCGCAAAAAAACGTTCGAGGGACGATTGTGTTGCCGTCGCAAGGACGGTCGAACACCCATAGTACTGAGTCAGTTCGCGGATCGCGCGCACACAAGGGAGCAGGTATAACGTCGGCAGCATCTGCGCCTCGTCAAATATGAGCACGCTGTCGGCGATGTTGTGGAGTTTTCGGCATTGGGACGATCTGTTTGCAAAAAGCGATTCAAAAAATTGCACACTGCTCGTAACGATAAGCGGATAATCCCAATTTTCCGTTGAATGCCGTTTCCGGCTGAGCTCCTCGCTTTTTGTGTCGTCGTACAGAACGTTGGAATGATGCTGTAAAACGCTCTCCGACCCGAGAATATTCTCAAACACTCCGGCGTTCTGCTCAATGATCGTGTTGTACGGCACAATAAAGATGATGCGGCGCTTCTTCCGTTTTACCGCGTGCGCCAGCGCAAAGGCGAGGCTCGCGATCGTCTTGCCGCTGCCGGTCGGCGCGGTCAGCGTGAACAGCCCGCAGGCAAGTTCCGCCGCGGAAAGACAACTTTTCAGCACGCCGGTCCGCATGGCGTCCAAGGCGGTTACAGGACCCGCGGGATGTAAATAGGGTTCAATGGACGCCATGAGCTTATCCAAAAGCTGCAAAAGGCTTGCGGGGCCGCCGCGCGCCGGAGAGTCTTTTTGCATGAAACGCTCCGTATCCAGATAATCTGCGTCCACCAACGCGGAGAATATCATTCTTGTGAAAAAAGCAGCGCCAAACCCGTCGTCCGGTGAGAACGCCGGAGGGCTCAACGGCGGGGCTGCGTATTCGTCTTGATAGGCGCTGTAATCCTCCACCACCCTGTTCAGCCTTCCGCGCAGGGTCGCGTCCTCCGGGCTGTCCACGCTCGTCCCCCCGTCCGGCAATCCGGTGTGGTGCCCCATCACGCAGTAAGCCGCCAAGGTCGCAAGATTACACATCCTTGATTTAGCGTGTGATGTGTACAGCAGTTGACCGCCCGCCGTAGAGTGGTCGGTCGCGGCGCCTCCGCCGCGGATGCGCTTTTGAAACTGCTTTGAGTACTTTCCAATATCATGAAGCCGCGCGGCGGCATACGCCATTTCGCCGCCGCCGAATATGTCCGCGTTCCGCCGCGCAAGCTCCGCCGTGCCAATGAGATGATCAATCACGCTCTGTTCCGCGCCGTCGTCCTCTCGCCTGTGCGCGATATATGCCTGCTTTTCTGCACTCATTTGATCCGACCTTTCATTTGGTGTATGTTATGGTTGCAGACAAAAATCGAAACTCAAAAGAGGTTACCATATGTTCATATTAACATAAATGAACGCAGGTAGGGAAGGGTCATAAGGATGGACGCGGCTGTATTGGAATGGCTGGACAATTGG
>JAITSR010000456.1 GCA_031287655.1 Clostridiales bacterium | reverse complement strand
AACCGAATACACTCACACGACACCGAATGAGGTGGCGTGCGTGCGCAGAGCGCACGGAGTTTTGCGGAAATCGCATTTTCGCGAAACGATATACGCAGAGCGGTTTAGAGGAAACGAGGGCGACGAGTGGGGGGATGGTTTCGCGGCTACGCCGCGAAACCGAGCCATCACAAGGCGTCCGAGTTTCCGAAAAAACATTATTATAGAGGAGGTATGACCACATGGCAAAGAACAGGCTGATCGGCGATTATCCCGTGATTGGGATCAGACCGACGATCGATGGGCGCAGGGGGTACCTGAAGGTGCGCGAGTCGCTTGAGGAGCAGACGATGAACATGGCGCGCGCCGCCGCGAAGCTCTTTACGGAAAATTTACGCTACTCCAACGGCGAACCGGTGCGGACCGTAATCGCGGATACGACGATCGGGCGTGTCGCGGAGACCGCGGCCTGCGCCGACAAGTTCCGGAAAGCCGGCGTCGACATCACGCTGACCGTGACTCCTTGCTGGTGCTACGGCGCGGAGACGATGGACATGGACACGAAAACAATCAAAGGCGTGTGGGGCTTCAACGGAACCGAGCGGCCCGGCGCGGTCTACCTTGCGTCGGTGCTCGCGACCCACGCGCAGAAGGGGCTCCCGGCCTTTGGCATCTACGGGCATGACGTTCAGGACGCGGACGACACCCGGATTCCCGCGGACGTCACGGAAAAACTGCTCCGCTTCGGGCGCGCGGCGGTCGCGGCCGCGACAATGCGCGGCAAGTCCTATCTGCAAATCGGCTCTGTCTGTATGGGGATCGGCGGCTCGATCATCGACCCCGCGTTCATAGAGGAATACCTTGGGATGCGCGTCGAGTCGGTCGACGAGGTTGAAATCATCCGCCGCATGACGGAGAACATCTACGACGAGGCGGAATATCAAAAAGCGCTCAAGTGGGCGCGCGCGAAGTGCCCCGAAGGGTTTGACAAAAACCCGCCGGAAATCCAAAAATCCGCGGCGGAGAAGGAAAAGGACTGGGAATTTGTCGTCAAGATGATGTGTATCATCAAGGATTTGATGTGCGGCAACCCGAACCTGCCCAAGGGCTGCGAGGAGGAGGCCGTCGGCCACAACGCGCTCGCCGCGGGCTTTCAGGGCCAGCGCCAGTGGACGGACTTCTATCCGAACTGCGACTTCCCCGAGGCGCTCCTGAACACCTCGTTCGACTGGAACGGCGCGCGCGAGCCGTATATCCTCGCGACCGAGAACGACGTATTGAACGGGATCGGCATGTTGTTTGGAAAGCTGCTCACAAACTCCGCGCAGATTTTCGCGGACGTGCGCACCTATTGGAGTCCCGAAGCCGTCAAAAAGGCGACCGGCTATGAGCTCACGGGCGTCGCGAAGGCGTCGGGCGGTTTTATCCACCTGATCAACTCGGGCGCGGCGTGCCTCGACGCGAACGGCCGGGCAAAGGACAAAAACGGCGCGGCGGTCATCAAGCCGTGGTATGAAGTGACGCAGGAGGATCAGGACGCGATCCTCGCGGCGACGACGTGGAACGCCGCCGACAACGGCTATTTCCGAGGGGGCGGGTACTCGTCACGCTTTTTGACCGAGGCCGAAATGCCCTGCACGATGATCCGGCTCAATTTGGTCAAAGGGCTCGGGCCCGTGCTGCAAATTGCGGAGGGCTGGACGGTCAAGCTGCCGCCCGAGGTTTCGGACGCGCTGTGGAAAAGGACCGACTACACATGGCCATGCACATGGTTTGCGCCGCGGACGACGGGCGCCGCCGCCGGGGCGGGGAACTTTGCGACCGCGTATGATGTGATGAACGCGTGGGGCGCGAACCACGGCGCGATCAGCTATGGGCATAACGGCGCGGATTTGATCACGATGTGTTCGATGCTGCGTATCCCGGTCTGTATGCACAACGTCCCGGAGGAAAAGATTTTCCGCCCCGCGGCGTGGAACGCGTTCGGCATGGACAGGGAAGGACAGGATTACAGAGCCTGCGCCGCATACGGGCCGCTGTTCCGATAAAGGGAGAGGTGCTGTACCAATGCTAAAAAACATACCGCCCATTCTGTCGCCGGAGCTGCTCAAGACGCTCTGCGAAATGGGTCACGGCGACCGGATCGTGCTGGCCGACGGCAATTTTCCCGCCGCGAGCATCGCGGCCGGAGGCGGTCGCCTGATTCGCTGTGACGGGCACGGCATACCTGAATTGCTTCGCGCGATCCTTGTGCTGTTCCCGCTTGACACCTATGTCGACCAACCGGTCGGCCTGATGGCCGTCACGCCCGGAGACCCCGTCGAGACGCCGATCTGGGACAAATACTACACATTGATAGCAGACGCCGACCCGCGCGGGCGCGATGCGGTGCGCGCGGTCGAGCGCTTTGCGTTCTACGCGGAGGCGAGAGCGGCATACGCGGTCGTCGCGACGGGGGAGTCCGCGTTATACGCGAACATGATCCTGCAAAAAGGGGTCGTCATGCCAAGCGGCGGCGCGCAATACGGAGGTTGAAATGAAACATGACATCTTTTCATTAAAAGGCAGGGTCGCCCTTGTGACGGGCGGGAATCAGGGGATCGGTAAGGTCGTTTCGCAGTACCTCGCGGACGCGGGCGCGGACATCGTGATCCTCGACTTGAACGACGCGGCGGAGGTCGCGAAGGGGATCGCCTCGGAGTACGGCGTGCGCGCGGCGGCGTATGTCTGTGACGTGACGCGCCAGAGCGATGTGAAGGCGGCGGTCGCGCGGGCCGCGCAGGAGATGGGCAGCCTCGACATTCTGTTCAACAACGCCGGGATCGTGCAGCACAAGCCCGTGCTCGACCTCGAACCCGGGGAGTGGGAGCGTGTGCTCAACGTGAACCTGAACGGCGTATTCTACGTCGCGCACGCTTTTGCGAACTGGCTCGCCGCGCATGGCAAGGGCGGCTCGATCATCAACACCGCGTCGATGTCCGGCACGATCGTGAACATTCCGCAGGAGCAGGCTTCGTACAACACTTCAAAGGCCGCGGTCGTCCACCTCACAAAGTCGCTCGCCGTCGAGCTCGCGCCAAAGGGCATCCGCGTGAACAGCATCAGCCCGGGCTACATCGCGACCGAACTGATCGAGTTTGTGCGGCAGGACTGGAAGGATTACTGGCAGGAACTGATCCCTTTTAAGCGCCTCGGCAAGCCGGAGGAACTGGCCGGCGCGGTGATCTACCTCGCGTCGGACGCATCGTCTTACACCTCCGGCAGCGACTTGATTATCGACGGCTGCTTTACGGTGATTTAGCGTAACACGTTAACCGCTGACTCGTTACGATTTAGCGGCGTACGGGCGGGGTCCTCCTGAATGAATTGGCGCGTATCCGGGCGCCGCGGCGGAGGGCCCCGCTAGACCGGTTCGTATCCGAGCGACGCGGAGAGCTC
>JAITSR010000438.1 GCA_031287655.1 Clostridiales bacterium | reverse complement strand
CGCCGTCGCTGTTCTCGTGGAAGTACACGAGCGAAAACGTGTCCTTTGTACCGGCGCTCGTCAACACGGTTCTCGTGACGGCGCTCTCGCTGCTGATCGCCGCGCCGCTCGGCATTTTTGCCGCGGTCTACCTGACGGAATACGCGAAGCGCGGCAGCAGGCTGATTGTGTTCGTACGCATTGCCGCCGAGACGCTCGCGGGGATTCCTTCGATCGTATACGGCCTGTTCGGGATGCTGTTCTTTGTCGTCGCGCTGCGGTGGGGGTATTCCTTGCTCGCGGGCGCGTTTACGCTCGCGGTGATGATTCTGCCCCTGATCATGCGCACGACGGAGGAGGCGATCATGTCCGTCCCCGACGCGTTTCGGGAGGGCAGCTTCGGCCTCGGCGCGGGGCGTTTACGCACGGTGTTTGCGATCGTGCTGCCGTCCGCGGCGCCGGGGATTCTCGCGGGGGTCATTCTTGCGACGGGCAGGGTCGTCGGCGAGACGGCCGCGCTGATGTTCACGGCGGGCACGGTCGCGGAGCTCCCAAAGTCGCTGCTCTCGTCGACGCGCACGCTGTCCGTCCATATGTACAGCCTCTCGAGCGAGGGCATCCACGTCAAACAGGCATATGCGACCGCGGTCGTCCTGCTCGTCCTCGTCGTCGCGATCAACGCCGCGTCGGGGTATCTGGCGCGAAAGATCACGCAAGGTTCTTCTCAATGATTTCGATCAGCTGTTTTGCCCGCCGCAGGATATACGCCTGTATGATCTCCATTCGTTCCGAGTCCCAGTTATAGCGACCGTGCCGCTTGAATTTGAAACCCGAAAGGTTATAGAGCTGCGCCATCTGCGTAACCTCTCCGAACTCCCTCGCCTGCCAATCGAACGGCTGCTTGAAGTAGTTTGCGTAAGCCTGCCTGTGCGTGTCGAGCTTGCGCAATTCCTGAATCGACGAATAATTGAACAGACTGATGCCGTTGTCGAAAATTGGCGCGCTCCCGACGATTTCACCGCTGCGGTTGTCGCGCAGAACTCCGAAGTTGCCAAGATGTCTGTCCTCGTTCAGAATGAGACTGTCAAAAACGAGAGTTGACGCGAAATAATCGTAGAGGTCTGTGCCGTTTTTGTCGTCAAAAGCCTTGAACCACTTGCCGCAAACCGAATAACTCTGCGTCGCGGTCGTATCGGTGAGCTGCCGCCCGACGACGGCGGCCATTGGAACATACGCCGTGTCAATATCGGTAAACAACTCGCATGTACATCCCAGTACGCCTTTCCAGCGGGACAGCCCGTATTTTACGGGATTCAGCCCCATCGCATCCGCGATCTGCGCGGCGTAATATTCGCTGTAAGGCTCGAGAGGGTCGGGGGTCGCCGCGTACTGCCGCCACACACCGCCTTTGAACAGAATAATCCTGCCGCTGTTGTACCGCCACGCTTTTGGCAGCATACCGTTCGTTGTAAATTCAGGCGAAGTGTGAATCCGCCGCGTCTCTTTCTCGCTGAGATGTTCTCCCGTCAGCGCGGTCAGGGCGAGAACCTCGGAGAAACGGTTTTCGTATAGGTTATAGTCCGCGAATTTGCCGACAAAACCCGCCGGTACGACCCAATAACTGTCGTTCAGCGAAAGCCCTTTGCAAACGTCTATTATCCCTTTCATGTCGCGCAGAGACAAACCCATTGTGTTCAGAATGTTATGGACGTAGGCACGGTTTTTCGGGATTGTACGCCGATTCAGCCATCTCAAAACCCCCTCATCGGTAGTCTCCATACCAAGTGGCAGCAACGCGCGCGCTTTGCCGATATGTTTAATTTTCACGGCATAGCCTGTCGACGGACAGTCCGTCGTCGCGTAATCCGCCGCCGTGCAGCTCGTCCATTCAAACGCGAGCAGCGCGCGGTCGTACAGCCGAATCTCGTAATCATTGTTCATTGGTTTCAAATTTTTCTCCCGGTATACATTGAATGTTCAGGCCTTGAATTGTATCATAATCGCGCCGCGCAGTTCAAAAAATTTTTATTATAGACCCGACGTTTTGGCTTGCTCAATCGTATTGATAGTGAAGGGAACGGCGGGGGAGCGTGACCGTGTGAACGGGGAACGTGAACGGAGAAAACGGAAGGAATGGAGGGAGCGCGAGAGTTGTTGGGAAAGGCTTTGCCGGGCGCGGACATCCGAATGTTGACGAGGAAAACCGGACGAAAAGAGCGCCTCTCAAACGTCCTGCTTTGCTTGCCGCCGTGATTGCGGCCGCGCTCATGCTGACCGCCACGGCCACTTTTGCCGCAATGCGCTTGCTCAAGCCCGCCGACGTTTCGGGATTTCGTTCCGACAAGGCGCTGAGCGCGGCGTTTGAAAGCGAAAACGCGATCAACATCGACGCTTCCGCGGCTTCCGACGGCTTTATATTCACGTTGATGGCAATCGTGAGCGGCAAAGACATTACCGACCAGCCTTGGTATAGCGAGAGAGTGCGGGACGAGCGCACCTACGCGGTCCTCGCGATACAAAGAGCGGACGGCGAGCCGATGTCTTTTAGTCTCGACGACCTCATGAAATATCGATTCTTCGCCTCGCCGCTCGTAAAAGGGTTGGACCCGGCGCTTTACAACGCGATGAGTATGAACGGCGGCCAAGACAGTTTCTTCTGGGAGGGGACGCAATATTGCCTTATAGAGTGCGACAGCGTCGAAATGTTTGCCGACCGCGGGCTGTACTTTGCGGTATGCCCGGGCTCTTTTTACGATAGCGACGCTTTTGTCTGGAACGAGCGGACCGGTGAAGTGAAGGTGAATCCGGATTTCGACGGGGCGAGCGCGGTATTTGACCTGCCCGTTGACAAATCGCTTGCCGACCCGGAAAAGGCCGCGCAATGGCTTTTAGAAAATCAAATTTCAAGCGTGACCCACAGCTCCGAAGCGCCGCGGCTGATAGAACCGTAATTCCGCGGCGTACAGCGCCGCCGCGACCCCATACGCCGCCGCGCGCGGCACAATGGCGCTATACGTCGCGGCGTAGAGTTATATTCTATCCGCGTACTCAAAGCTCCGCTCGATCCAGCCGTCAAAGAACTCCTCAATCTCTTGCACGGCGCCGCCTCGCGTGAATCCGTCTAGGAAGGATGTGAGATAGAAAAAGAAATAATGGTAACAGTAGTACGCCAGCCGTTCGGGGCGCAGAGTGTACGCAATGCCGTTTTGGCGCAGAGCGTTTTGAAAAGCGTCCCTTGCCCATGCGTGGCCGCACATGACCCACGCGTCACGCTCCGGCGGCGCGAGGACGGGGTTGTCCCAATCAACGATGAAATGCCGGTCGTCGCTCACAATAAAGTTCCCTCCGGCGTCGCCGTGGGTGATGAAGAAGCCCTCCGCGCATCCTTTGTTTTGATCTTGTACTTGGTCTTTTCCTTGGGCTTGGCATAAGTCGGCAAAGCGCCTCAGCCTCCCGGCTCGATGCTCGATCTTTGCGCGATTTTTTTCCAGCAGAAAAAGTAGTTGTGTCTCCGTCTGCGGCAAATCACCGGCGCCGAGCGCGTTCCATTGTTTGAAAAACGCGGCGGCGCTTTTATCCGAAAAATCTTCGCGAGGGACAAAAAGACCGCGGGACGGAACCGCGTACACCTTCGCCAGCATCTGATATTCCGGGAATTTTGTGGCGTCCGTTTCTATGTTCTCGCCGTCTATCCAGTCGAAAAGACCGAGGACCGCGCCGTCAAACCGCGTGGACAGGCCGCCGTCCCTCGCTTTGACAATTCGGCTGATAAAGTCAATGCCGTGGTCGCAAAGATGCTGGACGACAGGGAAACTGCGTTCATAGACGTCCTTGTGAACCGCCGCGTAGACCAGCTTCAAAAAATAGCTGGCATCCGCCGTGTCCAGCCGCCAAGTCTCGCCGTAAAAACCGCGTTTGGCCGGGGTGATGCCGACGGCTTCCATGCCGTATTCGCACCGGACAAATTCGAGCAGACGTCGTTTGTATTCGTCGGAGCGCGCAACATTGCTGTACATAATCCACCCTCCTGTCATGTCCTGTAGTTGAATCGGCCCCATACTGTAAGTGACGTAAACGAAAACTTCTAAACTTCTAAAGCGCACACATTTGTGATAATATGAGCAGTATATCATATGTTGAGGTTGTGTGGTTAAGTGGCGAAAATGAATGTGGGCATGATCTTTTCTGTTTATCTTGCCGCCATAAGCGTATCCGCGGTTGTGCTGATCGTTTACGACAAAAATGCCGCCCGCAAAAATGCGCGGCGCATAAAAGAACGCACTTTGCTCGCGGTTTCCGTGTTCGGCGGGTCGGCGGCGATGCTT
Source organism: Clostridiales bacterium (assembly GCA_031287655.1). Lineage (GTDB taxonomy): Bacteria > Bacillota > Clostridia > WRLR01 > WRLR01 > JAITSR01. Next base: position 57 of record JAITSR010000438.1, on the reverse strand, counting down.
CTGACAATGCTTGTCGTCCGGCACAAAACGCGGCGCGTGAAGTTTATGGTCGGTTTA
>JAITSR010000347.1 GCA_031287655.1 Clostridiales bacterium | reverse complement strand
CGGAACGGCGGGATTGTCAAGATGTCTTGCTGCCCCAACTTCGTGACGCCCGATACCGAGTATGTGCCGATGAACCATCTGAACGAGAGCCGCAAGAAGCCCAATGACCGGTCGGACTATCAATTCACCGCGGACGCGTTCTTTGTTGGCGAGTGGAAACAGCATTTGGATATGACGCTGCTACTAGATTACATCATTTTGAATGAGGACCGGCATTTTGGCAACTTTGGACTGATCCGCGACGTCAATACAGGGGAATTTGTCTCACCGGCGCCCATCTTTGACTCCGGGAGTTCTATGTACTATGACAGCAGGATTACCTCTGTGATCCCGGAAGCGAAGCCCTTTTCCAAAGACTTTGAAAAACAATTGGGGTATATTGACGCGCGCCCCTTTCTGGAGGGCCTCATGGAACTGTCCGATTGCATCGGCAGGCTTGTCGACGAATGCTTTACGGACGAATATGAGACGGCGGAGCGCGCCGCGCAGATCAAAAGAATCACGGCGGGGCGCGTACAAAAAGCGCTGACGCTGGCACGCGCTTAGCGGCTTTCCGTTGCTTCCGTATGCCGTTTTTGATATACTTTTATTATTGGAGGTGCAGACAGATAACATCTGAACATATACGAAAACTGCTCGCCGAAGGCGAGAGTATTGCGGTTGAGTTTAAGGAGTGTGTGAACGAACTTAATAACAGCGTCTGGGAGACGGTCTGCTCGTTTTCCAACCGCTATGGCGGACATCTGCTGCTCGGAGTGAGAGACAATGGCGAGGTTATCGGAGTGAATCCTAAAGTCGCAGCACAGATGAAGAAGAACTTCGCCAATATGCTGAACAACCCTCAGAAAACCTCTCCGTCACTTTTCTTGAATCTTGAAGATGCGGAATTGGACGGCAAACTACTGCTGCACACATATATCCCTATGAGTTCCCAGATACAGTCTTGCGCAGGCAGGATATATGACCGAAACGAGGACGGAGACTTTGACATCACGAACTCAACCGATTTGGTTGCACATCTGTCGGTGCGCAAATCGAATCAGTTCACCGAGCGCGAGGTATTTCCCTACGCACGGGAAGATCATTTGCTCTTGGACAAGCTGATGCCTATGGTGAGGAATATGGCTGTAGGCAGGATGCCCAATCACCCGTGGAAGACAATGACGGATATGGATATAATCAAAAGCGCCGGTCTTTACGACGAAGATATCCGAACCGGGAAGCAAGGCTTCAACAGGGCGGCAATTTTGCTGTTTGGGCGCGAAGAAATCATCCAGCAAGTCGCTCCCGGATACGTCACTGACTGCATACTCAGGGTTAAGAACACCGATCGCTACGACGACAGGCTGCGCGTGGAGACAAACTTAATCGAGAGCTTCGATACAATCATGGGGTTTATCGCAAAGCACACCAATGACCCGTTTTTCTTGATAGACAATCGCAACATCAGCGTAAGGGACAACATCGCAAAAGAAATCGTCTCGAACATCCTCGTTCACAGAGAATACTCCGGGACGTTCCCTTCCCGCATCATCATTGAAAAAGAGCGGCTTGTCGCGGAAAACTGGAATCGTGCGCTCAGGCATGGTCGTATTGACCCGGAGAATTTCGAGCCATACCCCAAAAATCCTATACTCGCACGATTCTTTGTTAACGTCGGCTACGCTGATACGCTCGGTTCAGGTGTACGCAATCTCATGAAATATACGAAGCTCTACTCGGGCGGCAAACCGGAACTGATTGAGGGCGACATTTTTAAGACCATCATTCCGCTTGCCGATGCAAGCGAAAAACAAGCGAATAACAAGCGAATAACACAAGCGAATAACAAGCGAATAACACAAGCGAATGGCACAAGCGAAAAAAAGAGCGCGATCATTGCACATCTTGAAAAGCACGGTCAGGCTACTGTTGCAGACTTTGTTGATGTATTCAAATTGAGCGAGGGGCGTGTCCGCGCCATTCTGCTTGAAATGACGAAGGAGAACTTGACCGAAAAAGTGGGCAAAACGAAATCGGTTTACTATGTGCTAAAGTAAAGGAGAGCGGTATGGGCAAATTTAAGATTGGTGTCATGGCGGAATCCTTCCGGCTGCCGATGGCCGACGCGCTCGCGGCGGCGCGCCGCATTGGGGCGGACGGGGTACAGCTGACGGTCTCGCATGGCGAACTCGCCTACGACGGAATGACGGACGGGCGCGTCGAATGGCTGCTCGGGCTCCTGCGGGAGAACGGGCTTGAGGTTTCGGCGCTGAACGGTGATTTCGGCGGGCATGGTTTTGCGCGGGCGGACGAGACCCCGGCGCGGGTTGAAAAGACAAAGCGCGTGATTGACCTTGCGGTCAAGCTCGGGACGCGCATTGTGACGACGCACGCGGGCGTGATCCCGTCGAATCCCTCCGACGCCCGGTACGCGACGCTGCAAACCGCGTTTCGCGAGGTCGGGGCCTACGCGGCGGGGCGCGGCGTGACGCTTGCGATCGAAACCGGGCCTGAGTCGCCGGAAACGCTCCGGGCCTTCCTCGAAAGCCTCGGCGGCGCGCCGGGCGTGATAAGCGGCGTCGGCGTGAACCTCGACCCCGCGAACTTCGTGATGGTCACGGGAGAGGACCCCGCGCGCGCGGTGCGTCTGCTCGCGCCTTACATCGTCCACACGCACGCGAAGGACGGCGTCATGCTGAAAAAAACAGACCCGCAAATCCTCTACGATTTCTTCGCCGAAGGCGGGATCGAGGACCTGCGGATCGAGGAGTATTTTACGGAAAAGCCCCTCGGCCAAGGCGCGGTGGATTTTGACGCGTATCTTGCCGAGCTCTCCCGCGCGGGATTCTCCGGCTATCTGACGGTCGAGCGCGAAACCGGGGCGGACCCCGCCTCCGACATAGAGCTCGCGGTACGCTTTTTGTCCCGCTTCGCAAATGAAAATGCCTGAGCGTATAATGGGCATATGGGCGAAGATTTTGAAGATTTTGGGGTAAAAGGCCGAAAAAAAGAGGTTGCCATGCGCGCGGGCGTTGTGGTACAATGAATCGAACGGAGCGACTACATGCTGCATGGAGGTTAATATGAACGCGGGTACTATTATTGTAAATGTTTTTCAGGTTTTGTTTTCGGTTTCGATCATCGTGATCGTGCTGCTTCAGTCCGGCAAATCCGCGGGGATTTCGGGGACGATCGCGGGCGGCGCGGAGACATTTTTTGGCAAAAGCAAGGGCCGGACGATCGACGCGATGTTGAGCCGGTACACCACGTTTGCCTCGATCGCGTTTCTGGTTACGTCAATCATCCTGTTTGTGTTCCTGAAGCGGTGAGCCAATCTTCGCGACGATGCCGAGGCGCCGGGCTGTTCGGCGCGGCGGTCGGTTGTCCGCGCGGCGGACGCCGCTTTGTTTGGGATGGATTTAGACACACGAAGGCTATGTCGTCGGGACATAGCCTTGTTTCATTTTAGGGCGCAAAGGTGGGCGCAGGTGTAGCGGGAGGGCGCGGAGGCGGATTTGGCGGACAGAAAAGCGGAAATCGCGGCGCTGGTTGAGGCCGAAAAAGTAAAAATTATAGAGTTCATGCGAGGTTCCCGGAAAGCCGTACACACGGACGCGACGCTTTTCGCGGCGGTCGGCGCGGTTCCGGACGAGCGGTATCTGTTTGACTACGCGCTCGGCGAGCTGCTCGAAGCCGCGGGCATCGTCCGTGTCGGCGCAAGCAAGTTCGCGCTGCCGGAGCGGAGCGGTCTGATCCAAGGGCGTCTGTTCGTAAATGAGCGCGCGTTTGGATTTGTGACACAGGAACCGCCGCTGCCGGATATTTTCATCGCGCCGAGGCATATGAACGGCGCGTTGGATCAGGACGTCGTGCTTGTCGCGCCGATTGAAGCCGCGGACGCTCGGGGAGCATGGGGCGCGGGCGGCGGCGGGACGCCGGGCATGAGAGGCGCGGGCGGCGCGCCGGGAGGCGCAAAAGGTCCGCGCTCGCGTCCGGGCAGGATTACAGGCGAGGTCGTCAGGATCGTAGAGCCCGCGATCACAACGCTCGTCGGGACGGTCGAGGTTGACCGGGAGGGCAGCTATACGCTGATCCCCGACAACAAAAAGGTCTTTACGCCGATCTCGATCAGTCCCCAGAACCGGGGCGGCGCGCGGGCGGGTCAGAAGGCGCTCGTCGAGATCGTCTCCCGCCGTTCGCGCGAGGAGGATGTCAAGCTGTCCGGAAAGGTCGTCGAGGTCATCGGTTTTGCGGGCGACCCCGGCGTCGACATCCTGTCGATTCTTGTCGCGCACGGTTTTTCGGCCGAGTTCCCGGAGGCGGCCGCCCACGAGGCGGACGCGACGCCGGAGCGCCCGGACGGGCGGCGCTTTCGCGGTCGGAGGGATTTGCGCGCGCTGCGGCTCTTTACGATCGACGGCGCGGATTCAAAGGACCTTGACGACGCGGTTTCGATTGAGCGCCTGCCGCCCGGGGATCGCGGGGGCGGGACCGAAAGCGGCGATGCGAGCGGCGGCGGGCGGCAGGCGGCGTACCGGCTCGGCGTGCATATCGCGGACGTCTCAAGCTATGTGGCGGCGGATTCCGCGCTCGACCGGGAGGCGCTTTCCCGCGGGACGAGCCTCTACTTTGCGGACCGCGTGATCCCGATGCTCCCTCAAAAGCTGTCGAACGGCGTGTGCAGCCTGCATCCGCATGTGGACCGGCTCGCGCTCTCCGTGTTCATGGACATCGACGCGCGTGGGAACGTGCTCGCCCACGAGATTTGCGAGAGTCTGATCAACTCGGCCGAGCGGATGACGTACTCGGACGTGTATCGGATTTTGGAGGAGGGGGACGCCGAACTCCGCGAGCGGTACGCCCACATCACGGACGACCTTTTTGTCATGAAGGAGCTCGCGCTTGCGCTGCGCGAGAGACGCATGGGCCGCGGGGCGGTCGACTTCGCGCTCAACGAGGCGAAGATCGAGCTCGACGGGGACGGCGCGCCGATCAGCGTCGAGGTCTATGAAATCACGCTCGCGAACCGGATCATCGAAGAATTTATGATCGCCTGCAACGAGACCGTCGCGGAGCATATGGCCGCCGACGGGGCGCCTTTCATCTATCGGACGCATGACAAGCCCGATCCCAAGCGGGTTGAGTCGTTCGCGGCGCTCGCGGCCATGCTGGGTTTCCCGCTGCGCGTCAACGGCGCGCCGGGCGGCGTCGGCGGCGGGGCGCGCTATGGCGGCGTCCGCTCCGGTGAACTGCAGGCGGTTCTGACCGCCGCGCAGGGCTCCCCCTATGAAAAGACGCTCGCGTTCATGATGCTGCGCTCGCTGGCAAAGGCGCGTTATACCGCGGAAAACATCGGCCACTTTGGACTCGCGTCCGACTGCTACTGCCACTTTACCTCGCCGATCCGCCGCTATCCGGATCTTTTGATCCATCGGATCATCAAGGCGCGCTTAAAAAAGGGCGGCTTTCCGCGCGCGCTGCGCGAACGGTATGAAAATTCACTGCCCGGCATTTGCATTTCTTGCTCGGAGCGCGAGCGAGCCGCGGACGAGGCTGAAATGGAGATCGCGGCGCTGAAAAAAGCGGAATATATGAAGCGGTTCGTGGGGGACGTGTTCCTCGGGACGGTCAGCGGCGTCACCTCGTTCGGGCTGTTCATCGCGCTTGGCAACACTGTTGAGGGGCTCGTGCGGCTCGCGGACATCGACGACGACTTCTATGTCTATGACGAGCGGCGCTGCGCCGTTTTTGGGGAGCGCACGGGCAAGCGGTACGCGATCGGGGACCCGGTCAAGGTACAGGTTGCGCGCGTGAGCGTCGAGCTGCGGCAGATTGATTTCGCGCTCCTGACGGGAAAAGGCGAAGAAAACCGGAAAAAGCGGAGCAAACACAAAAAGAATAAAAAGGCATAAAAAAACGGCATAAAAACAAGACGGCCGGCACAATCGCGTGCCGTGCCCTTGTATTTGTCATGCCGTCTTGTTACACCTCAAACCGCTTTACTTCGCCGTAGAACTTGTCGGAATCGTCCGCGTGAACCTCCACCTTGATGGATTTGCTCAAATCCAAACTGA
>JAITSR010000273.1 GCA_031287655.1 Clostridiales bacterium | reverse complement strand
CATAAAATGTAACAGAACATGATTGCTCGGAGTCTATATGCTCAAAACCGCAGTCGCTCGTGACCGCGCGGCTCTCGCGCGGACAGCGCGCGCGTACAATATGCGACAGAAAAGAAGCTGAAACTTTGTAGAAACGACGAATTGAGTCACAATTTACAGAAATGTTTTAATTATTGTTGACAAAAGAAAAGCGACAGTATAAAATGCTTTCGTTAGCAGACTGAGATCGGATGTTTACGCGGTCTTTTCGCGGCTTTTTTTCCGCAAAGCGGTATCGGTCGGCGCGGCGGCGGAGAGGGCGTAGGTCTTCGGTTTTGGCACATTCTATTTAAGAGGGGCGTTCAGTATGGAAGACAAGACTTTGGTATGCAGGGATTGTGGACAGGAATTTGTATTTACCGCGGGGGAGCAGGAGTTTTACGCCGAACGGGGGTTCCAAAACGAGCCGTCAAGGTGCAGGGACTGCCGTGACGTCCGTCGCACGCAGATCAGCGAAGGCCGCGGCAAACGCGAGATGTATGACGCAATTTGCGCGGAATGCGGCAAGGAGACGAAAGTGCCTTTCAAGCCTCGCCTTGAAAAGCCGGTGTATTGCAGCGAGTGCTTCGCGCAGAGATGAACGCGCCGCGTCGGCTTTTTATGACTGTGACGCGGTTCCCGGGTACCGGCGCGCTGTTTGCCCGTCGGTCGTCGGGGTTTTTGATTTATCAGTTGCGCGCAATTTCACGCGGTTCTGTCAGGAAAATGTGATCCGCATCCTCCCCTTTTACGGGGAGTTTTTATTAGCGCGGCGTACATATACACACATAGACTCAGTACACATACGTTCACACATAACTACACACATAGATCAGACTTTGGAGGGGACTATGAATTACATATTCGTCGGAAAAAATATGGATGTCGGCAACAGGCTCAAAGAACGGATCACAAAAAAAGTCGGGAAGCTCGAAAAGTTCTTCTATCCGGAAACGGAGGCCGTCGCGACGTTCAGCATCCAAAAGAACTGGCACATTTTGGAGATGACGATTGTGCAGAACGGCATCACCTTTCGCGCGGAAGAAAAGAGCGACGACATGTATGTCTCGATCGACAAGGCGGTTGACGTGATCGAGCGGCAAATACGCAAAAACAAAACGCGCCTCGCCCGCAAGCTCCACGAAAACGCGTTCCGGAACGCCGATTTTGACGAGTCGAGCTACATCGTCGAGGACCCGGAGTACCGCGTCGTGCGCACAAAAAAGTTCGCGGTCAAGCCGATGCCGGTCGACGAGGCGATCTTGCAGATGAACCTGCTCGGGCACGAGTTCTTTGTATTCACGAACGCGGACTCAAAGCAGGTCAACGTCGTTTACAAGCGCAAGGACGACAGCTATGGGTTGATCGAGCCCGAAAACTGAAATTTTCCATTCACATCAGCTTTTGCTCCGCGAGGCTCACATACTGCTGCCCCGCGACGATGATATGATCGACGACCTTCACGGCGATATTTTCGAGCGCCGCGGCGAGTTTGCCCGTGACATCAATATCCGCCTTTGACGGCTTGATACTGCCGCCGGGGTGGTTGTGGGCGAAGATCACGCGGTTCGCCTTGTATCGGATCGCGTTCTCAATGATTGTGCGGGGGTAGACCATCGCTTCGTTGATCGTACCCTCGCAGATCAGCGCGGGCATAATCACGCGGTTTTGCGCGTCGAGGCAGATCAGAAAAAACGCCTCGTTGTTTCGCCCGATGAACAGCGTGACCGCGTATTCCCCCGCCTTTACCGTGTTATTGAGGCTCGGCCTGTCCTTCCACCGGTCGCCAAGGTAGCGGCGCGCCAGTTCCGGGATCATTTTTAGCAGAAAAGCGGAGTGCGCGCCGAGGTTTTCGATGCCTGCGAGCTCGGCATAGTCCGCCTCGAATACCCCGGACAGCGAGCCGAACCGCTCGATCAGGTTGTGCGCGAGCGGATTCGTGTCCTTATATGGCACGCTGTAATAGAGCAAGAGCTCCAAAATTTGGTGACTGTCAAAGGAGTTCATCCCTTCTTTTAAGAAGCGGTCCTTTGTGCGTTGCCTGTGCCCCCTGTGTAAAGCGCCCGCGGGCTTCTGCGCGCCCTCGTTTACACCCTCGCTCACGCACTCATTCGCGTCCCCGTTCGCGCCCTCGTTTGCGCTCTTGTGTACGCCCCCGTTCGCGCTGTGTTTTTTCTTTTCCGTCATCTATATCGGTCCCCTCGCTCCAGATTCCAATAAATGGATTATACATTATTTTCCAGAACAATGCACGCACTTTTTCTTGACAAAAATGCGAGGGGACTTAAATTTGCGGTATTCTACACTGCGTTTTATTGAAAGTCCATGTGGATGTATTTTGAGAGGCAAAAAACAGGGATGCCGCGCTCGCGGGAGCGCTCAAAAAAGAGCGGCGCGACGACAGGCGCAGGCGTCGGCGCAGCGGAGGACGCGACGACAGACGCAGGCGTGGGCGCAGGCGTCGGCGCGGCGGGGGGGGCGGACATCAGCGCGCTGAAAGCGACGGGCAGCCCGAGCCGGGCAGCCAGCTCGCACGCGGCGTCAAGCCCCTCCAGCAAGTCGGCCTGCGTCGTCCCGGACAGGAGGTTCGTATTGTTGACGATCGCGTCAAAATTAAGGCGCGCGCTCCCCTGCACCTCCCGAAAGACCGCTTCGGCGTCCGCGAGATTTGCCGTCATCGGGCGGCGCAGATTAAAAACAAAGAAGGACATCGCACGGCCCGCGGTAAACTCCGCGCGGTAGCGCGAGACGGCCTTTGCGCCAACGTCGTCCCCGCCGACGTCAAAGACCGCCTTGACGCCCTGATCCTCAAACAACGAGCTGATCTCGGCGGGCAGCGCGGGTACGTCGACATTCGTGTTCGCAAACTGCGACGCGATCACGCGGATGCCTGCGGCTTCCAAGGCTTCCCGCGCGTCGGACGTGCGAAAATACGGGTTCACAATGTCAAAGTCCACGATCGCGGTCCGGTTCCCGGCGCGCGCGAGGTCAAACGCGAAGTTGACGGCAATCTCTGTTTTACCGCTGCCGTAATGCCCCGCAAACAAAAAAATCCGCCTGTCCCGATACATTTCCAAAATCACTGTTTAATCATCCCTTCATAGAAACTGATCAGCGGTTAACGTGTTCTTTTTTATACGCGCGGGCGCATTTCCCGCTCGAACGCGAGGTAGCGCTCCGCCTCGCCGAGTTTTTTATATTCCTTGCCGAAGTGATGGCGCAGATAGGCCGGGACGATCCCCGCAAGCTCCGCCTTGACCGGGTCGCTGACGGCAAAGCTGAACAGCTCGCCCGGCTCACATTCGACGATGTGGCGGAGCGCGCGGAGCGTGCCCGCCGAAACGGTCCGGACCGGACTTGCGCGGCCCCGGCAGGACTCGCGCCCGCAGACGGTCCCGTCGCCATACAGCGCAAAATAGGCGCGCGCCGAAAGTTCCGCACCGCAGACGGAACAGCGTTCCAGCACGGGGGCAAAACCCGCGGCCGCGAGCATCCGCACCTCAAAAATCCGCGCCGCGAGCTCCGGCTCAAACTCCCTGTAAGCCAGAACATACAACGTGTTCAAAAGCGTCCGCAGCGCCTCGGGAAAGACTTGCGCCTCTTGGATCACATCCCGGGCGATCTCCAAAAAATGCACCGCGTAGGCATATTTAACGACGTCTGTCCGGATCCCGGAAAAATTCTCGAGCGTCTGACCGGACGTCAGGATACGGCGCTCCCTGTTTTGAAACAGCTTGTATTCGCCGTAGGTCAGAATCCCCGCGGATGCCGAAAGCTTGCTCTTTTGATTGCGGATGCCCTTCGCGTAACACTCGACCTTGCCCGACTCGACGGTCAGCAACGTCAGGTATCGGTCGGCTTCCCCCGTATTGACTTCCCGCGCAACGAGCCCGGTCAGCGTTTCATAACTCATATTTTACGATCCGAAAACGGGAGCCCCCGAATACACACTCACTTTTCATCAAAATAGCCCATACGGCGGAGCATCGCGGCGTCGTTGCGCCAATCCCTGCGCACCTTCACCCACAGGTTCAGATATACCTTTGAGCTCAGCATCCGCTCAATGTCGGCGCGCGCGGACGCCCCGATCCGCTTTAGCGACTCCCCGTTTTTGCCGACCACAATCTTCTTATGCGTCTCCCGCTCGCAATAGAGGGTCGCGTGTATGTCATAGAGCGCGGTCGCCGGTCTTTGGCGGAACTGCTCGATCTCGACCTCGATCCCGTGCGGGACCTCCTGATTGAGCAGTTTTAACGCCTTTTCACGAATGATGTCGGCCGCGAGCTGGCGCTCGGTCTGGTCTGTGATCGTATCCTCCGGGTAGAGCGGCAGACCATGCGGCAGAAGCCTGACCAACTCGGGGAGAATGAGCGCGGCAAGGCCCGCGCCGGGGCCAGAGGCAAGGCCCGCGCCGGAGTCCGAAAAAGCGCCGCGCGGCGTTTTTTCGGCGGTTTCCCGCCCGATGGCTGAGACAGGGATCACCGCGGAAAACGGAAAGGCGCGGCTGACGCGCCCGATCAGCGGCAGCAGCGTGTCTTTTCGCACGAGGTCGATCTTGTTTACCAAAAGCACGACGGGGATTTCGGCGGACCTTGCGATTTCGAGCACCTCACGGTCCTGCCCGCGCAAATCCCCGTCCCTCGCGTCGATCATCAGGAGGATCGCGTCGACCTCCCGGACCGAGGTTTTCGCGCGGCGTACCATCTGCTCCCCGAGCTTGTTTTTCGGCTCGTGCAGGCCGGGCGTGTCGACGAGCACAATTTGGTAGTCGCGGGACGTCAGAATCATGCGGACGTTCCTGCGCGTCGTCTGCGGTTTGTGGGAGACGATCGCGAGCGGCGTCCCGGTGAGCGCGTTGATCAGCGTCGACTTGCCGACGTTCGGCCTCCCGAGGATCGAAACAAAGCCGGAGCGAAACAAAGCCGGGCGGTTCCGCTCCGAGGCTTTTGGCTGGGCAAAATCCGGAGAGCCAAAACCTTGGGCGGCGTCTTGCGTGCCGACACCCGGGGTACCGGCATCCGGCGTGTCGGCGCCCGGCCCGCGCGCAAGGCCGAGCTCTGAGAGCACGCGCTCCTGCAAATCGAACATCTCGCGCTCCCCGTCCGCGTCCTCGTGGTCATAGCCGAGCAAGTGCAAAAGGCCGTGGACGAACAAAAACACCAACTCCCGCAAGAAGCCATGCCCGTACTCCGCCGCCTGCGCGCGCGCGCGCTCGGTCGAGATCAGCACGTCGCCGAGCAAAAGACGCCCGTTCGCCGGATTCGTATCCGGCTCGCCGACCGGCGAGCGCGCGCCCGCGCGGCCCTGCCATTCGAGCAACGGAAACGAGAGCACATCCGTCGGGGCATCCAGCCCGCGGCGCTCCCGATTGGAAGTCCGAATCCCCGCATCGTCCGTGAGTCGCAAGGAGACCTCGGCGACCGCGCGCCGCGCCGCGCGATCCTGCGGACGGGCAAGTCTCCTGCCGGGCTTTGGGCGACGCGGCCCGCGCGCGGCCTCGCCCCCCTTCCGCGCGACCCGGCCCCGTGCCGACCGGCTCTGCAACCCGCCGTTCGCCGACCGCCCGCCGGTAAACGCGAGCCTCCGCTCCCGCGCGGCGGCGGCAAAAGCGCCCGCGCCGAGCAAAAACGCAAAATCCGCCGCGCGTAAAATCAACTCCCGCTCCGCCCTGCCAAAGGCCGCGCCGTCTCCGCCTCCGCTCCCGCCGTCTCCGCCGCGGATATTGACCACGATATGAATCTTAGAATTCATGAGCCCCGCTTTTATGTCATTCATCGGCCGCAGCCGCTTTCCCGACGCCGCCCGTCCCGTTGTTCCCGGCGATACCGACCAAACTGTTTGCGCCTTCACCGGCCGCGCCATTCCCGGCGATGCCGACCAGACCGTTTGCGCCACCGCCGTCCCCGCCGCCTTCGGTCTCGCCGGTCCCGTTCTTCTCGCCGTTGTCCGCCCACGCGTCCGCCCACGCGGCGGAGTCCGGCCCACGGACATCCTCGCGCTCCCGTTCCCGCCGCTCCTGCTCCTGCGTTTGCAGCTGTTCGGTTTCGAGCCGCAGACGAACGTCGTCCGGGTACTTGACCCGCGTGTGGTAGAAGCCGGTCAGCACGCGCACAAAACTCTGCTCGATCCGGTTCAAATCCTGAAAGCTGATCTGGCAGTTTTCAAGCTGACTGTCGCTCAGTTTTGAGCGTATGATCCTGCGCACCCATTCCGCGATGTCGGCTTCCTCCTTGCGTCCCGAGGAGCGCACCGCGGCCTCGCACGAGTCCGCGAGCATCACGATGGCGGCCTCGCGGGACGTCGGCCTCGGGCCCGGATAGCGGTAGTCGTCCTTGGACGCGCTCTCCGCGCCCCGGAGCTTTAGCGCCCTGTTGTAAAAATACTGAATGACCGTGTCGCCGTGGTGCTCGCGCACAATGCTGACGACCTGACGCGGCAGCTTGTTCTTTTCGCACAGCTCGACGCCCTTCGCCGTATGGGAGACGATGATCCGGTAACTCTCCTCCGGCGCAAGTTCGTCGTGCGGGTTGTGGCCGCTCTGATTCTCCGCGAAATAGTCGGGGGCCATCAGCTTGCCGACGTCGTGATAATACGCGCCCGTTTTGGTGATATACGGGTTCGCGCCGATCTCAATCGCGGCGGCCTCCGCCATGTGGCCGACCATCAGGCTGTGGTGGTGCGTCCCCGGCGCTTCGAGCGTCAGCCTGCGCAAAAGCGGCGTGTTCCCGCTTGAAAGCTCCGAAAGGCGCAGCGGCGTCGCCGTGTTGAACATACTTTCCATCAGCGCGACGAGCCCCATCGCAAGGAAGGACGAGGCCATACAGGTCGCGAACAGGATCAGCGCGTCGATATAGTAGTTTGCGGGGTTCATGATGTCGTTCGACAACGCGACAAAGAGGAACACGCAGGTCACGCTCAGCGCGAACGCGACGAACGTAAAGCGCGCCCTCGACGCCGCGTTCATCATCATCGCGGCGCTTAGCGCGCCGCCGATAATAAAGAACAGCAGTGTCTGGACGCCGATGCCCGCAAACAGCGAGAGGATCGCGATCAGATAGAGGTGGATCACGATCGCGACACGCGAGTTGATCAGATACGAAATCAGGATCGGGAGAAGATAGATCGGCATCGCGAGGGGATGCACGGGGTAGAGGAAGCGGCAGATCAGGACGACGCCCGTGATGATCACGGCAAGCTGCACGACCTGCATGTTGGAATCCAAGAGGTCCATGCCGACGTTGCTCAGGTAGAAATGGAACAGCACGGCGAGCCCGAACAGCACGAACAGGAGCTTTATGATATGCTCCACGTTGATCTCACCGGTCTCAATCAGCCCGTACTCCGCGAGCAGCGCGATCTGGCTCGCCGTCACATAGTCGTCGACGCTGACGATGCGCGTGCCCTTTTGGATCACGATCTTGCGCTCCATGTTCTGGCTGTATATCAGAGCCTGCGCGTCGTCCGTCCGCGCCCTGTCCTCCGTGACGTTCACTTCGAGCACGGACAACGCGAACAGGCTCGCGATGTTCTTGAGGTTCTGGTTCGCGTACATCGACTGGATCGACCGCTGCAGCGCGATAACCCGGTTGTTCAGATTGTCGCCCGTGATGTCGAGTTCGGCGCTGCTCCGGATTTTTGCCAAAAGATCGTCCATGAACGCGTCGACCTGCGCCTGCGAGATGTCCGCGATCACGCTTTCGGCCTCCTCGCGCGAAATCGGCACGCCAAAGCCGAGCGCGCTGTCAACGAGCCGCGACACGGATTTGTCCAACAGGAGCTGGGTATCCGACGCGCTCGCGCCCGCGGAGCCGATCGCGTGAGCGTCGACAAACACCTTGCGTTCGGACGAGACCATATCAATGAAGTCCTCCGCTTTCGCAAGGATCGCCGCGGCTTTATCCGGGTCCCGGACAAAGACCTTCTGCACAGCGTTAGCCGCGTCCCGCGCAAGGCGCTCCGTCTGCGCCGAATCAATCATGTCGAAGGGCGCGCTGATGTCCCACTGTGAACGCTCGCCGACCGAAACGCTGTAGCGGCGCGGCTCCGACACCCCATACACGATCACGAAGATCGCGATTGAGACAAGGATCGCGCACAAAAGCGTAAACTGGGCCCTGCTTTTTAAGAATCCGGCGCGCATCGGCTTTTTTTCTCTCATGGCCTTCTCCTGCCCGCCTCCGGCCTCTTTTTCCGGGTCCGCTCGTAGTCCTCGTAAGCCTTGATGATCTTCCGGACGAGCTCATGCCGCACGACGTCTTTTTCCGTCAGGTAGATGAAGCTGATGTCGTCTATGTGGTTTATCACGCGGATCACCTCGCGGAGCCCGGATTTTTTGTCGCTCGGCAAATCCACCTGCGTGATGTCGCCGGTCACGACGACCTTGGAGCCGAAGCCGATCCGGGTCAGAAACATTTTCATCTGCTCAAACGTCGTGTTCTGAGCCTCGTCGAGGATGATGAACGAATTGTCGAGCGTCCTGCCGCGCATATAGGCGAGCGGCGCGATCTCGATCATTCCCTTGTCAAAATAGCGCTGATACGACTCCGCCCCCATCGTCTCGTAGAGCGCGTCATAGAGCGGACGCAAATAGGGGTCGACCTTGTTCTGCAAATCGCCGGGCAAAAAGCCGAGCTTTTCCCCCGCCTCGACGGCCGGACGCGTCAGGATGATCCTGTCGGCGATTTTGTTTTTGAACGCGTTGACCGCGAGCGCGACCGCAAGGTATGTCTTGCCCGTGCCGGCGGGGCCGATGCAAAAGGTGATCGTGTTGTCGGAAACGGCCTTCACATAGTTGCGCTGCCCCTGCGTTTTGGCCTTGATCTGCCGCCCCTTTACGGTCGTGCAGATCACCGCGTCCTTATGGTCTCCGATTTCGTCGAGCCTGTCCTCGACGGCCATGTTCAGGATGTGTATGACCTGCTGGCGCGTGACCTCCTCGCCGCGCAGCGCCATGTCCCCGAGCTGCCGGAGGACCTGAACCGCCCTGTCCGCCATAAACTCGTCGCCGCTCACGCTGATCGCGCTGTCCCGCAGCAGCACCTTCACTGAGAGCCGCTCCTCGAGCAGCCGGACGTTTTCGTCAAACTGCCCCATCACGGCCATCACGGTGTCGATCCGGTCAAACTCGACGTTCCGCTCGCCGCGGCTCAAATCCCGGTCCATTTCATTGTAGATCGGCATAACACCTCATATATTCGTTTCGCGACATCATAAAACAACAGTTCTCACGCCTTTTTTACGGCGAGCGCAACGGTCTCCGCGTTGAGTTTCCACTCCTTTTGATATAGACCCGGGCCCGCGGCCTCCGGGCCTTGTTCGCCGCCCGCTGCCGGAGCGCCCGCGCCGACGGGTCCGCCGAACGTCTCCGGGCCGAGAAGCCCGTCCGTCAGCGTCTCCCGCGCGATCTGCTCGTAGTTGCGCGCGAGCACGCCCGAAAAGAGCTCACTCTTGCCGAGGCCGAGCAAAATGTGGTCCTGGACCTCAAAGCCCGCCTCTTTTCGCATATTTTGAATCTTGCTGACCAGCTCGCGGACATTGCCTTCCTCGAGCAATTCGTCTGTCACGCGAATGTCCAGCGCGACCGTCATGCGGCCGTCGCTGTCGGTGACATAGTGCTCCCTGCGCGCCGTCTCGATTAACAGGTCCTCGACCGTGAGCGCGACCTCCTGACCGTCTATCGTGAACTTTAAAAGGCCGGTCGCGTCGAGCTCCCGCATCGCCGCGTCGCCGTCCGCGTCCGCAAGGTACGCGCCGATCTTCGGCAGGAGCTTGCCGTAGCGCGGGCCGAGCGTTTTTAGCTGCGGCTTCATGCGGTGGGTCACAAACTCGCCCGTCCCCTCGACAAACGCGATCTCCTTGATGTTCAGCTCGTCCGTGATGATCCGCGCGAACGGCTCGTCCGGCGGCGTCTGCGACACGACGTAGATTTTGGACAGGGGCTGGCGGTTCTTGAGGTTCGCCGCGTTGCGGCACGCGCGCCCGAGCGTGACGGCGTCGAGCGCAACTTGCATACCGCGCTCAAGCGCGGGGTCGATTTGGCTTTCGTCCGAAACCGGAAAATCGCAGAGGTGGACGCTCTCGGGAGCGGTATGGTCGACGCTGCGCACGAGGTTTTGATGGATCATCTCGCTGATAAATGGCACAAACGGCGCGACAAGGCGCACAAGCTCAGACAGTACCGTATAGAGCGTGAGGTAGGCCGCGACTTTGTCCGGCTCCATGCCCTTCCGCCAAAAGCGCTCGCGGCAGCGCCGCACATACCAGTTCGAGAGTTCGTCGACAAAGACCTGTATCGCACGCGTCGGTTCCGTGATCCGGTATTCGGAAAGCTCGCGGTCGACAAGGCGGATCAGCGTGTGCAGACGCGACAGGATCCAGCGGTCCATGACGTCGAGCCGTCCGCGGTCAAGCGTATGTTCCGTCGGGTCGAATCGGTCGATCTCGGCGTAGAGAATATAGAAGGCGTAGGTGTTCCAGAGCGTACCCATGAATTTGCGCTGACCTTCGTCGACAGCCTCCATATAAAAGCGGCTCGGCAGCCAAGGCGCGCTGTTGGAGAAAAAGTACCAGCGCACGGCGTCCGCGCCCTGCCGGTCGAGCGCGTCCCAAGGGTCGATGACGTTGCCCTTGTGCTTGCTCATCTTGACGCCGTCTTTGTCGAGCACATGGCCGAGCACGATACAGTTCTGAAAAGAGGCGTCGTCAAACACGAGCGTCGAGATCGCGAGCAGCGTATAGAACCAGCCGCGCGTCTGGTCGACGGCCTCGCTGATGAAGTTCGCGGGATAGCTCCGGCGGAACGCCTCCTCGTTTTCAAAGGGATAGTGCCACTGCGCAAAAGGCATCGCGCCCGAGTCGTACCAGCAGTCGATCACCTCCGGCACGCGTCTCATTTGGCCGCCGCATTTCGGACAGCGGATCAGGACCGCGTCGATATACGGCTTGTGCAGTTCGATGTCCGCGGGGACGTCCTGACCGAGCTCCCGGAGTTCGGCGATGCTGCCGACCATATGGCGATGCCCGCAGCCGCCCGCGCCGCCCGCATCTCCCGCACACTCCCAAATCGGGAGCGGCGTACCCCAATAGCGCTCGCGGCTCAGGTTCCAGTCCACGACGTTTTCAAGAAAATTGCCAAAGCGCCCGCGCTTGATGTTGTCCGGCAGCCAGTTGATCCTTTCGTTGTTGCGGAGCAGATTCTCACGCAGCGCCGTCATACGGATAAACCATGTGTCGCGCGCGTAATAGAGCAGCGGCGTATCGCAGCGCCAGCAGAAGGGGTATGAGTGCGCGTGGTCCTCCGCGCGAAACAGCAGGCCGCGCGACTCCAAATCCGCGATGATCAGCGGGTCCGCGTCCTTGACGAACATGCCTTTCCAAGGGCGGACCGATTCGACAAACAGGCCCTGCGCGTCGACGAGCTGCACAAAGGGCAGGCCGTTGTCGCGGCCGACCCGCGCGTCGTCCTCGCCGAACGCGGGGGCCGTGTGGACGATCCCACTGCCCTCCGTCAGCGTGACATAGCGGTCGGCGCAGACATACCAAGCCTTTTCGGCAGGCGACACAAAGTCGAAAAGCGGCTCATAGGAGGTCCCGACGAGCTGCGCGCCCGTGTATTCCTCCGCGGCGTTTACTGTCTCGCCGCCAAACACCGCGCCGACAAGCTCTTTTGCGAGAATGTAGAACGCCCCGCGCCACTCCACTTTCACATATTCATAATCCGGATGCACCACAAGCGCCGTGTTTGAGGGGAGCGTCCAAGGCGTCGTCGTCCACGCGAGGAAAAACTCGTTCTGCCTGCCCGCGACCCGGAACTTTACAAAGACGGCCTTTTCGACGACGTCTTTGTAGCCCTGCGCGACCTCATGGCTCGAGAGCGCGGTGCCGCAGCGCGGACAGTACGGCACGATCCTGTGGCCTTTGTAGATCAGGTCCTTCTCCCAAATCCGCTTCAACGACCACCATACGGATTCGATATATTCGTTCGTATACGTCACATAGGCGTTCTCCATATCCGCCCAATACGCGACGCGGTCGCTCATGTCCTGCCACTGCGACTTATAGGTCCAGACGCTTTCCTTGCATTTTTCAATAAACGGGGCGACGCCGTATTCTTCGATTTGCGGCTTGCCGTTGATGCCGAGCTGGCGCTCGACCTCGAGCTCGACCGGCAGCCCGTGCGTGTCCCAGCCGGCCTTGCGCAGCACGTCATAGCCCTTCATGCTCCGGTAGCGCGGAATGATGTCCTTTACGGCGCGCGTGATCACATGCCCGATGTGCGGCTTGCCGTTCGCGGTCGGCGGCCCGTCATAAAAGGTAAAGCGCTCGCCGCCGCGTCTGTGGTTCAGGCTCTTTTTGACGATGTTACACCGCTTCCAAAAGTCCATGACCTCCCCTTCGCGTTTGACGAAGTTGAGGTCAGTCGTCACTTTTTCGTACATGAGTTCCCCCAAACAAAGCAAAGAATAGATTCCGTCCGCCGGGCGCAAACCGACATATCTATCTCACTATATAAATATTTCGATTAAAAGTCAAGGCGCGCGTTGCTCGTCGTCGCTCGCAGTCCGCTGCGTCGCGGAGCAATCGCGCTTGTGTGATCCGCGCGTTGTTTGATATACTTTAAATCTGGACACGAACATAGGCGGAGGACCTACAATGAGCAAAGAAACACAGAAATTTTATTTTCAAACGCGCGGCGCGTTTCGCACATGGC
>JAITSR010000259.1 GCA_031287655.1 Clostridiales bacterium | reverse complement strand
AGAAGCTGTATGATTCATACAATGCAACCGGTTACAAAACGGCGCGGTAAGGTGTTTTTGGCGGAAGGACGGGGGAAATGACTGCGGTAGCGAGGGCGATGCGAACTTTTTTTACAAATGTCTGGCGGTTTCGGGTGCTGCTGCTGATGTGCCTGCCGGCGATCGCGTTTTTTATCGTGTTCAGTTACGCGCCGCTGCCGGGCCTTTACGTCGCGTTTACGAAATTCAATTATAATGACGGCATCTTCGGCAGCAAATTCATCGGTCTGGAAAATTTCAAGTTCCTGTTCACGTCGGGGCAGCTGACACTTTTGCTGCGCAACACGGTATTTTACAATTTGGCCTTTATCCTGTTCGGCAACGTGGTTCAAATGCTGGTCGCCATTTTGCTGAACGAGGTCATGAGCGCGCGTTTTCGCAAAGTGACGCAGACGCTGATGTTTCTGCCGTACTTCATTTCGGCGGTTCTCGTCAGTCTCATTGTGTACAATCTGCTCAATTTCGATTTTGGCTTCATCACAAACCTCATGCGGCAGATCGGTCTGACGCCGCCAAAGGTGTATTCCACGCCCGGCGCGTGGCCTTTTCTGCTGATCATCGTGTATCTGTGGCAGACGACGGGTTATGGCAGCGTCGTCTATTTTGCCGCGATCATGGGCATCGACAAGGAAATTATGGAGGCGGCGCGCGTGGACGGCGCAAACGGCTTCCAACGCATACGCTTCATCACCCTCCCGAGCCTGAAGCCTACGTTTGTGATCCTGCTGCTGTTCGCGTTGGGCGGCATCGTCAGGGGCAATTTCGGATTGTTCTACAATCTCGTGGGCTCCAACTCCATGCTCTACAACACGACCGATATTATCGAAACATATGTGTACCGCACGACGATGAACAGCTTCAATTTCTCCCAAGCCAGCGCCGTCGGTCTGTTCCAGTCCGTCATCGGCTTTTTTATCGTCATTTTGTTCAACGGCATTGTGAAGAAACTTGAACCGGAGAACGCGCTGTTTTAGTGCGTCGGCCGCGAAGGCGGGCGGGGAAACGAGAAGAAAATCAGGTGGAAGTCGGACGGAGAAACAGGTGAAAAATCAGGTGGAAAATCAGGTGGAAAATCAGACGGGACAAGCGCGGACATCGCAAATATCAACGCTGACCAAAAGGGGAAAAATCAGAACGGAGCGCGCCGATGTAGTCATCAGCGGCGTAACCTATGTGCTCGTCGGTTTTATGGCGATCGCGAGTATTCTGCCGTTTCTGCTGATCCTCGGTTCCTCGTTCAGCACGGAGGACTCGATCCGGCGGACGGGATTCGCCCTCATACCGCCCGAGTTTTCCACGCAGGCATATGAGATCATTCTGCGTTCGCCCAAACAGCTGCTCGGCGGCTACGCGGTGACAATCAGCCTTACGGCGGTCGGCACGGCAGTGGGGCTGTTCATTATCGCGATGACCGGCTACGCCTTGCAGCGGCGGGATTTTCCGTTCCGCAACGGGATTTCTTTCTTCATCTATTTTACGACGTTGTTTCAGGCGGGGCTCGTACCCTTTTATCTGCTGATGGTGCAGACGTACAGGCTTAGGGACAGCTATCTTTCGATACTCCTGCCGCTGATGATGTCGCCTTGGCTGATCGTCCTGATGAAGAATTTCGTCAAGGCCGTGCCGCACGAGATTACGGAGTCCGGAAAAATCGACGGGGCGGGCGATTTTATGATATTCATCCGGCTGATCCTGCCGATGCTGACGCCAGCGCTGGCCACGATCGGTTTGTTCCTCGCGATCGGGTATTGGAACGAGTGGTACTATTCCTCCCTGTTCCTGACGTCCCACACGCAATACCGGCCCTTGCAATATGAGCTGTACAAGATCATCAACCAGATCGAGGCCCTGCGCAATTCCTACGCGGGATCGGTTGTGGTGTTGTCGGATTTGCCGGGGGAGACGCTCAAGATGGCGACCGCCGTCGTCGCGATCGGCCCGATCATTCTGGTGTATCCTTTCGTACAAAAATACTTTGTCGCCGGTCTGACAGTCGGCGCGGTCAAGGGGTAACAATATCAATTCGATTCAAATAAAAAGGGAGGAACGACAATGAACATGAACACGAAAATGAGCGCGGGCATGAACACAGAAACGAAGGCGAAAACGAACCGGAAAGGACACGCGAACATGGACATGAGAATGGACATGAAAATGAACATGAGCATGAAAACGAAACTGAAGGCGATCCTTGCGGCTGTTTTGGCGCTTACGCTGCTTGCGGGCTGCGGCGGTGCGGGGGGCGGAAGCGCGACAAGCTCGACGGCGGCGGCGACTGAGGCCGCGACGACGACAGCCGCGGCGGTAAACGGGGCTGAGACGACGACTGAGGCCGCGGCCGCACAGACGGGGATCGATACGAGCGAGCACGTCAAGATTATGTACCTTGTCACAGGCGACTTGCCGACAAATAAGACCATGACGGACGGGCTGCCCGCCGTAAACAAGCTCCTTACCGAAAAAGTGAACGCGGAGTTGGACGTGCAGTGGATCGGCTGGGCGGACTATCTGTCCAACTACAACCTCACGATCGCGTCGCAAACCGGCGAGATCGACCTGATCGGCACCGCGACGGACTGGCTCGACGCTTGGCCGAACACGCAAAAGGGCGGTTTTCTCGCGCTGACGCCCGAAATGCTGCAAACCTACGCTCCGAAAACTTGGGTGCAGGTACCGGTCGCCAACTGGGATTTGTGCAAATACGACGGCGAAATTTATCTCATACCCGAGGATCACTACACGCAGTGGACGAACCACGGCTTTATGTACCGCGGCGACTGGGCCAAGGAAGCCGGACTGGCCGACGGCGTGCAGAACTGGGCCGATTTGGGCAAGTATTTTCAGTATGTCAAGGACAACAAACCGGATGTCATTCCGTGGGACGCAAAACCCGACCTGAGTATCGTCACACAGCTGACGGGCGGATGGCAGACGTCCCACACGAAAAATATCTACATAGAAGGTCTGGGCGTCGATCTGTTCTATGGCGAATCAGCCTCCGATCCGTATACACTCTCAAAATACTATTTGGACAGCGACGAGTTTGTGAATTTCGCGAAAAACCAGCGCGTATGGAACGAGGCCGGCTATTGGAAAGAGGACGTGTTAAACAACACCTCGATCGACACCCGTGAAGAAATGGAAGCGGGCATCTCCGGCGCGGACCAGCATCACAGCCAGACATTTTACAATGGCGAGGTCGTCAGGATGGATGAGAAGCAGCCCGGCTCCGACCTCGGTTTCTTCTGGTTCGGCAAGGAGCAGCAGAACGTCGTGTCGCTGAACATCACACACGGCGCGATGGCCGTGGCCGCGCAGTCCAAAAACCCGGAGCGCGCGCTGATGGTGTACGACCTTTTGCGCAACGATCCGGAGGTGTACCGCCTGTTCAACTACGGCATCGAAGGGCAGCAGTATGTCCTTGCGGCCGACGGCAAAACGATGACGCGCCCGGATGGCTACGTCGACGACACGGACGGGATCAGCTTTAATTACTGGTGGGGCCGCAACGACGATTTGGAGCTGCTCACGCCAAACCTGAACGTCCCGAAACGCGACGCTCTGACCGCGCAATATGACGCGTGCAAAATCAATTATCCCTATGGACAGGTCGTTTTCAATCTGGACCCGATTTCAAGCGAACTCGGCAACCTTTCCAACCTGTTCCAGACCTATATGCCGCAGATCGTCTTTGGCAAGCAGGCGGACCCCGAGGCTTATGTCGCGGAGTTCCGCACACAATTAAAGAATGCCGGATATGAGAAATGTCTGGACGAAGTGGCAAATCAGCTGGCCGCGGTATACAAATAATGATAATAGGACTGAATAAGCATTGGAAGTTCCGGCTCGGGGATGCGCCGACGGCATGGCAAAAGGATTTTGAGGACACGGATTGGGATTCTGTGACGCTGCCGCACGATTGGGCCGTTTCTTTGGAGTTTTCGCGCGAAAATTCCAGCGGCACGGGCTATCTGCCGGGCGGTACAGGCTGGTATCGCACGCGTTTTACGCTGCCGGAGGCGGGTCGGGACAAAAAAATATGGGTCGTTTTTGACGGCGTGTACAAAAACAGTCAAGTCTGGGTGAATGGGTATAATTTAGGCAATCGCCCGTATGGATATTCGACGTTTCGATACGATATTACGGATTTTGCCGCTTTTGGTGAGACGGAAAACGTGCTCTCGGTGCGGGTTGTGCATGAGGACATCGCTGATTCCAGATGGTATACGGGCTCCGGTATCACGCGGAAGGTCTCGCTCGAAATACAGGAAAAACTCTATTTTGACGAGTACGGCGTGTTTTTCAGTCTTTTGCCGACGCAAAACGGGGTCCGCATCCGCAATACATTGGTGAACGAAACCGGTTGCACTGCGACGGGTGTTGTAATAAATCGGCTGCTGGATGCGGAGGGCGGGGAGGCCGCCGTTTTTTCGAGTGCGTTTAGTCTCGCGCAAGATGAAAAAAAACGGATTACAATTGAGGGAACGGTAGACGATCCAAAACTCTGGTCGCCGGAAGCGCCGTATTTGTATACGCTCGTATCTGAAATCCAAATAGACGGGCAGCCGCACAACAGACGAACGGAACGGGTGGGGATGCGCGCCGCGCGCTTTTGCCCGGACACCGGTTTTTATTTGAACGACAGGAATATGAAGCTAAAAGGCGTCTGCGTACACCATGACGGCGGCTGCTTGGGCGCGGCCGTGCCGAAAACAGTCTGGCGGCGGCGGCTGTCAAAGCTAAAGGCGATGGGCTGCAACGCCATTCGCATGAGCCATAATCCGCACGCGCCCGAGCTGTATGAACTGTGCGACGAGTTGGGCTTCCTCGTGATCGACGAGGCGTTTGACGAGTGGGAGGGCGTAAAAAACAAATGGTCCACAGGGCACAACGTCTACCCTCCGAAACATCAAGGCTACGCGGAGCATTTTCCGGAGTGGCATGAGCGCGATCTGAAGGCAATGGTGAGGCGCGACCGCAACCACGCCAGCGTCATACTGTGGAGCATCGGGAATGAAATCGACTATCCCAACGACCCCTACGCGCATCCCCGGTTTGACGTCACAACGGGCAATAACGACGCGAGCAAACCTTCCGCGGAGCGCGTTTACAATCCAAACAGGCCGAACATGGAGCGTATCAGCGTGCTCGCGCGGCGGCTCGTCCGTATGGTAAAGGAGGAGGACGACACGCGCCCCGTGACGTCCGCGGTCGCTTTCCCGGAGCTTTCGACGTATATCGGTTTTATCGATGCGCTCGACGTCGTGGGATACAATTATAAAGAGCAGTTTTACGAGCAGGATCACAGGCGCTTTCCGGACAAGCCGTTTTTGGGGACCGAAAACAGCCGGAGCTTTCACGCGTGGCAATATGTGACGGATAACGACTACGTCGCGGGGCAGTTTCTCTGGACGGGCATTGATTTTTTGGGGGAGACGTCGGGCTGGCCCAAGCACGGTTCCTCCG